>JANNWK010000058.1:0-2646 GCA_031408355.1 Myxococcales bacterium | reverse complement strand
GAACCCTACAGGTGGCTTGGCGACGTACGCAGCCAGGTCGGCGGCAACGGCTTCACCCTCGCTGAGCAGGATAGCGCCGGCCGCGGTGGCTACGGTTCCGCTCACAAATCCACGGCGACTGGCTCGGCTTGACATGCGCTGCGACATCACGACCTCCGGGAAGAAGCGGCAAGCTAACACGCTGGCCGCCAGCTCGCCAGCGGGCGGCCGGCACCCAGGTTGGCAGAATCGTGGAGTTTTTCAGGGAGATAGCCCCTGGCACACCGCTCGCATTCCTTGTTCGCGTCGCCCGGCCATCGGGGGACGTTTTGAAAGAAAAGGAAGACCATCATGGATCAATCAAGGCTCAAGGTTTGTTACGTCATCACCAACCGTGGTGAGAAGAAGTATTGGAATCGCGTGGGAGTCGCGTTCCTGAACAACGACGGCTCCATCAACGTGAAGCTGGAGTCCCTGCCGGTGGCGGGTGACTTCCAGATCCGGGACTACGTGCCGCGCGAGGAGAACGCCGGGACGACGCTGCGTGGCCGGAACGGTCAGGTTGAGGACGAGGCCTTCGCGGCCTGAATCCCGGGTTGTGAAGCTGGGGAGGAGCGGCCGGCGAGCGGTCGCTCCCAGAGGGCCTCGTGGGCTTGGCTCCGCATGGAGGGCTGAGCCCGCGAGGTTTTTCCTGCGTGAAAAGCGGAGCTAGCGAATGCCTATTGAAGACTTCGAGTGGGAAGAAGAGCTTGAGCTG
This sequence comes from Myxococcales bacterium, assembly GCA_031408355.1. Lineage (GTDB taxonomy): Bacteria > Myxococcota_A > Polyangia > Polyangiales > Polyangiaceae > PMG-095. The sequence continues at coordinate 1,910 of JANNWK010000058.1, read as the reverse complement.
TTGGCAACGCCACCGAGCGAGGAGGCGTTGCGTTCGTGGGTGACGCGGCTGCGGCAGAGTGTGTGGCTCGAGCCCGCATTGCGGCTGTTGGGTGTCGCCGCGTTCCTGCTGGGCTTGACGGGCCTTGGCATCGTCGCGACCACCTATGCCAAGCCGGGAGTGAAGCTACCCGAAACGCCAGCCAGGCTGGCGGCGGTGCTTGGTACCAGCTGGCTGAAGCCGACCCCGGTAGAGGAAGGAGAGGCGACGGCGCACGCTGCACGCGCCGAACCCGCGGCGAGCCCGTCCGGCGCTGCCGGCGCGGCGCCTCAGCCGCCCGTCCTTGATCCGCCCCCTGCGGTAACCCAACCGTCGGGCCTGACGCCGGATGGCAAGGTCATTCTGAACCTGGCCTCGGCCGAGGAGTTGACGCGGCTGCCCGGCGTCGGCGCGAAGCGTGCTGAGTTGATCCTTGCGCTGCGCACCAAGCTGACGCGCTTTCGGAAGGTGACCGACCTGCTGCGCGTGAAGGGTATTGGCCCACGCGGGCTGAAGCGTATGCTGCCGCACCTTGTCCTGGACGCGCCGTGAGCTTCGAGCAGTCTTGCTGATGGGAACGACGCTGCTCGGTTGCGGCACGCCGCCTTCGTCGCAGCTGGCGGAACGGGTCGCAGCGTCGGCGCCGACGATCCCGCCATCGCAGCCCGCTACCGCGCCCTCCGATTCAGAAACGAAGCCAACTTGCCCCGAGCGCATGCAGCACGTACAGACTGCTTTCTGCCCGAAAATGGCGCGTGAGTGCGTGCAGAAGGAGTTCGACAAGCCCAACCGCATCACTATTTGCCACGAGTTTCGCGAGGGCAAGAACGAATGCCAGGCGTCGCGCGTGCCGCTCGACTTCTGCATCGACGAAATGGAGTACCCGAATCGGCGTGGTGAGAAGCCGCCGGTCATGCTGAGCTTTCACGACGCCGAAGCCAGCTGCAGTTCGCAGGGTAAGCGCCTCTGCCTTGAAAACGAGTGGGTGGCGGCCTGCGAAGGTCCCGAAGAAACGCCGTTTCCGTACGGCTGGCGGCGTTCGGCGGAGAAGTGCAACTTCGACAACAAGTGGGTGGATCCGAGCCTGGCGCGGGTCTACTCGAAGGATCCCGAGGAGCAGCGCTTGGAGCTGCTGCGGTTGGACCGCAGCGTGCCCAGTGGTTCGCGGCCGGAGTGCAAGAGCGGCTTCGGGGTCTTCGACCTCACCGGTAACGTCGACGAATGGGTACGAGCCGATCAGGAACGCTCGCAGCGACGTTCGCGCTATGCGGCGCTCAAGGGCGGAGCATGGGGTCACGTGCGCAACGCTTGCCGGCCGGTCACGACCAGCCATCCCCCGGATTTCAAGTACTATTTTATCGGTTTTCGCTGCTGCGCGGACGTCGCTCACGAAGGCACCCGAGACCCGAAACCGGTTACTATCGGCGGATGAGCAGCACGAGCGAAGCCAGCCCTCGCCGCAAGTTTGGGCCGACAACCAGCGAGGTCGCGGTGGTCGGGATGGGTACCTGGTACCTGGAACAGAGTGAGACCACGACCGCGCTAGCGGCGGTACGGGCGGCGCTCGACCTCGGGCTCACCCATCTAGACACCGCCGAACTCTATGGCTCCGGCAAGGCCGAGAGTCTGGTTGGTCAGGCCCTGGAGGGACGCCGCCAAGAGGCGTTTCTGGTCTCCAAGATCATTCCTAGCAACGCGAGTCGCAAGGGCACGCTCGCGCACTGCGAGCAAAGTCTCAAACGGCTCCGCACCGACTACCTGGATTGCTACCTGCTTCATTGGCCCGGCTCGCATCCGCTTGAGGACACGATCGCCTCACTCGAGCAGTTGGTCGAGGCAGGGAAGATCCGGGCTTGGGGTGTGAGCAACTTTGACGAACAGGAGCTTGAGGC
>JANNWK010000057.1:0-39490 GCA_031408355.1 Myxococcales bacterium | reverse complement strand
GTCTTAAAAACCCGTCGAACCGTTCGAGGCAACCAAGTCGTAACATATGAGTAAGGGTGATCTGCTGGAGATGGAAGGCGTGATTCAGGACGCACTTGGAGGCGGTCAGTACAATATTCGCGTCGACCAAGGCGGAGCTGTCGTGCGCGCCCAGTTGTCCGGGCGTATGCGGCGCCACCACATCCGCGTGCTCCCCGGCGATCGCGTGCGGGTGGCTGTCTCTCCCTACGACTTGTCGCACGGGTTGATCGTCTATCGCGGCAAGTGACCTGGCTCCGGCGGCTGCCGGTGAGCTGGGTCTTGCTGTGTTGGGCAGGTAGCGCGGGCTGTCGCTCGAAAGAATCGACGGACAGTGCCGGCGCCGCGCCGGTTCCGACGGCGTCGCGCAAGACCGCACAGGCGCCGCGGCCGCACCTCCTCTACCTGCCCGACGCTGGCGACGAGGTGCAGAATCAGGGGAACTTCCAGCCAGAGCCGACGCTCTTGCCGAGGCTGGGATCCGGGTCCGCTGGTTGTCCCGTGGAAATGGTCTCGGTGCGCGGGCAGTTCTGCATCGACCGCTACGAGGCCTCCATGGTCGACACACGAAACCGTGCGCTGTCTCCCTATTATCCCCCCGCCCATGCCGAGCTCGTCCACGTGCTACGGGCCTTCGGACGGGGGGACGTCACGGCGCGCGGAGTCTTGCCCGCGCTGCCGCTTCCACCTGACTTCTCGGTGCGAGAGGAGTTTAAGGCCGTTGCTCGCTCAGCCGAGGGGGTCATTCCCAGCGGCTACATGAGCGGGGTGATGGCCAGGCGCGCCTGTGAGGCCGCCGGCAAGCGTTTGTGCAGCCCGGCGGAGTGGACCACCGCCTGTCGCGGCGAACGTGGAACGAAGTTTCCCTACGGGGAGAGCTACGCCGACGGAGGCTGCAACGTCTTCCGCGAAGCGCACCCGGCCGTGGTCCTCTATGGGGACTCGTCCAAGAATCACTTGGATCCCCGTTTGAACCTAGCGGCGGGCTCGACGGGCTCGCTGCTTCGCAAGACCGGAGCGACCTCTGGTTGCCGCAGCACCTGGGGACAGGACGGTGCCTACGACATGGTCGGGAACCTGGACGAATGGGTCGACAGCGATTCTGGCGCCTTCCAGGGCGGCTTCTACGCGCGCAATACCCGGGAGGGTTGTGAGGCCCGCATCAACGTCCATCCCCCCCAGTATTCGGACTACAGCCTCGGCGTTCGCTGCTGCCAGTAGCGAACGCCGCAAATCGGTCGAGAGAACGACGCTCCAACGCGACGGGTCGGCCAGCTAGCTGTGGAGCTGCAACAAAGTGGACCGATGTGTAGGTATATATCGTACCATTTGCCACATGAGTCGTCAGCGTGTCCGACCTCCCCAGGGATTTGACCTTCGGTCGCTCTCCTGGTTGCTCGTTCTGGTGATGGCAGCGGGTTGCGGCCATCCCGTTCAACGCTCCCTGGAGGGCCGCTGGCTCGGCGAAGCTGTGGAGAACTTCGGGGATTCGCAGCTTGCGGCCGCCACTGGGTGGGCTCGAGGTCTCAGTTTCGAGTTCGCTGGTTCCAATGTGACGGTAGCAATTCCGGCCGAGGAGCCGCGTAGTGGGCGCTACCAGATCAGCAGCGCGCACCAGTCCGACGTCCGCTTGGCCATCACCGGGCCAGACCGGAAGGCCACAGCGGTGGTGTTCAAGTTGGACAACGAGCACAGCATCCGTTGGTCTCTCGGCGACGGAAGATCCGTCGTGCTCCGCCGTGACCGCTGAACCTGCGGGCAGGCGGCGACATCAGCGCTTGAGTTCAAGCAGACGCGTTACCTCTACTCCGTCGAGTGACGGGGCGAACGCGACGCGAGCGATATCGCGGTGCGCGCAGGCGCTCACCACGGGGGAAAGCGGCGGCTGAAAATCCGCGCTCAACACGGCTCCGGCCCCGGAGATCTGCAAGGTGAGCGCCGTCTTGAGCGTGAGGTTGACGCCTTCGGCCCCCTGAGGCGTGTGGCGCGTGAAGCAGTCAGCGGCCGAGTCTACGATTCGCGCCACGCCTTGCTCAATGCTGCTTATCGAGGGCTCTTGCGGTAGTCCTGCCGCGCCGCCCGCTTCGCCGGCTCTGCTGGCCGCAACCAAGGGTCCGCGCTGAGCGGCCGCGTGCGGAGCGCGAGCAGTCCGATTCGACTCGGCGGGGGCGGTCGCAGTGGGCTCGTCCAGGCTGCCGCTCGTGCCATCCAGGCTGAAGGCTCCTTGTGCTGGTGCCTTGAGGATAAAGCTCGGAGCCGCGCCCCGTGCGCCCACCGCCACCGTTCCCTCGCGAACGCTGACGTTGACGCGGTCATTCACCAGCTCGACGCGGAACACGGTGCCATGCACGGCGATTCGCGCGTCGGCGGCTTCCACAACGAAGGTCTCAGGTTGCGAGTTCGGCACCACGTCAGCGAGCAGGCTCCCGCGCTCCAGCAGCACGGTGATAAGTTCGCCCTTCGCGATGAGCCTGGCGTGGCTGTTTCGCGAGAGCGTCCAGGTCGCTCGCTGGTCGTGGTGTACGGAGACTTCCCCGGCCTCCGCCAGGACTCGCTCGCCGAGCGCGACGGCGTCCGCGTTCAGGCGTGACGCTGCCGCGGCTTCGGCCGACGCGCGCGGCGCGAACGACAACGTTCCCTGCGGACGTGTGCTCACGCCCCAGATGAACAGACCGGCAGCAGCGACGAGCACGGCCCAGGCCAGGGGGTAGCGTGACGTGGTCGCGGCTGGAACACTCGTTCGGGCCCGGCGCAGGAGTTGCTCCTCGACCGCTCGCCAATCGATGTCGACGGGCTTCTCGGCCCGCGTTTCGCGGATCATGCGCCGCAGGTTGGCTTGGTGGGACGGGCGCAGCTTCACGCGGGCTCCTCGGTGTCGGGCTCAAGCTCGAGGCCGCGTGCTCCGCCCAGCTCGGCCAACACCGGTTCGTCCGCGAGCATCGCGAGCAGCTCTCGCCTCGCATAGAACAAGCGAGTTCGTACCGTGAGCACGGGGGCACCGACGATTTTGGCGACCTCGCTGGGAGCCAAACCCTCCAGCTCGTGGAGCACGAAGACCAAGCGCTTCTTGTCGCTCAAGCGGTCGAGCAAGCGGCGGAAGGCGCTGATACGCCGCTCGCGCTCAACCTGGCCGTCGGCAAACGGTCGAGCGTCCACTGCGCCATACCCCTCGGGAACATCGGTGAAGACGGGGCGACTCTTGGCGGAACGCCGGTGCATGAGCACGACGTTGACGGTCACGCGATACAGCCAGGTAGAGAAACGCGCGCCGTGGCGGAAGTCACGGATGCTGCGATGCACCTGGAGGAAGACCTCTTGCACGATGTCCTCAAGATCCGCGGCGCGCCCCAGCATGCGCTGCGCCAAGCGCGCTACGTCGGCCCGGTGCAGTCGGAACAACTCGCGGAAGGCCTCCGCATCGCCAGCCTGGCAGCGTTCGACAAGGCCGGGAGGCTCCACCCGGCCGATTTTAGCAGTGCCCCAGGAACCGCGCGCGGTTTCGACCACCGTCAGCGATAAGAACGCGACGTTGCCTACCCCCGGTGGGGCCATCAGAGGTAACAGGGAAGCAGACGCAGCCAAACAGAAGCTCTGGTGCAGAGCTCCACGGAAAGCTTCACACCTGGATCAGAAAAGCGTCTTGAGCTCGACGGCTGGCTTCTTCTTCTGCTCAAGCAGGCGATTGACGGCGTGCAGCAGGCGCGTCTTGGACGGACCCGGGATCGGCTTACCAGCGGTAGCGGCGCCCAGCACTCGAGCCGTGGCCGGGCGACCGGAGCGGGGCTTCCCAGGCTTTTCGGCGCCCTCGGCGGGCTTGGTCTCGGAACGCTTGGCCTGGCGGCGTGCAAGCCTCTTGGCGCGATCCTCGGGGCGAAGCCGCTCGATTTCACGGGATGCTGCGGCAAGGCGGCGCGGGTCGATCTTGTTGTCGCTAAGAAACTGGGCAAACTTACTGGCCATGGGGCGTTTTTGCTCGGGAAAAGGTGGGGCGGGACCATAGCTCGGTTTGAGCGCGGCACAAGCCCGATTCCTGTGGCCGCTTCCCGTCCCCCGTCCCGCCCGTCCCGATTTACTGCCGCGCCTCGTAAATCTGCCAAAGTGACGGAGGCCGCCGCGCTGAGGCGGTAACCGGACCCCGGAACTCATGGATCCCAGCGAGCTTGGCAGGTTGAAGGAGGCGGCCGCGTTCGTCGAGCGGCGATCGCCCGTGCGGCCGCGCGTCGGGTTGGTGCTCGGTTCCGGTCTCGGCGCCCTGGCCGATGAACTGGAGGGCAACCTGGTCTTGCCTTACACGCTCGTCCCGCACTTGCCGACCTCCAGCGTGCCGGGGCACGCCGGGAACCTTTGCCTGGGCGAGCTTGCGGGGGCTCCCGTGGCGTGTCTCCAGGGGCGAGTGCACGCCTACGAGGGGCACCCACTGTCGCGCGTCGTGTTTGGCGTCCGGCTGCTGGCGGAGCTCGGCTGCGAGGTGGTCTTGCTGAGCAATGCCGCCGGCGGGATCGCCGCGCGCTTTCAGCCGGGTGATCTGATGCGCATCGACGATCACATCAACCTGATGGGGGACAGCCCGTTGGTCGGACCGTGTGCCCAAGCACCTCGATTCCCCGACATGTCGCAGGCCTACGACGCGAGCGTCGCGCGGGCCTGTGGTCAGGCGGCGCAAGACACCGGAGTCGCACTTCAAACCGGGGTGTACGCGGCCATGCTGGGGCCAAGCTACGAAACGCCCGCGGAGATCCGCATGCTGGCAACGCTTGGCGCGGACGCGGTGGGGATGAGCACCGTGCCAGAGGTGCTGGCGTTGCGGCAGCTCGGCGTAAAGGTCGGCGCGGTCAGCTGCATCACGAACCTAGCAGCCGGACGGTCTGCACAGCCATTGAGCCACGATGAGGTCGAGCAGACGGCGGCTCGCACCCGAGGCGCGTTTTCGAGGCTGGTCAAGCGTTGGGTAGCGCTCACGGTTGCGACGCCATGAAAAGCTCGGCTCTGCTCCACTTCGATGAACTCGACCCTGCGGAGCGCCTCCTAGTGGAGGCCGCTGCGGAGGCTGCAAAACGCGCCTACGCCCGTTACTCCAGCTACGCCGTCGGGGCTGCCGTCCGCAGCGAGACAGGTCGCATCTACATGGGTTGCAACGTTGAGAACGCCAGCTACGGCGCCACGATTTGCGCAGAACGTTCGGCCGTTTTCGCGCTCATCGTGGCAGGTGAACGAGAGATTCGGGCCGTATCGGTGTTCACGACCGCGCCTCCGCTGGCCATGCCGTGCGGCATGTGTCGGCAAGTCATCTCGGAGTTTTCAGAGGACGCGACCGTGCTCGTGGCGGGCCCGGGTGGCGTGCTCCGCCGAAGCTTTGCCGGGCTGTTTCCCGAGGCGTTTCGGTTGCCGCGGCCAGGTGCGCCTTGAGCGAGCCCAGACTGATCCCGTCGGATCGACTCATTCTCGATCAGCCTCCGGAGCTGGTGGTTCACGACGAGCTGCAGCCTTGCCCCTACCTGGAAGGCAGAGTTTCTCGGCTGCCGCTGCGCATTCCGGCGCGCGCACTCGGGCCGGCTGAACTCAGCCAGCGTCTACAGCGCGGCGATCGACGTCAGGGCTTGTTCCTGTATCGACCGGCGTGTCCTGGCTGCGTCGCCTGTGAGCCCATTCGCCTGGACGTGCAGCGCTTCCTACCCAATCGTTCGCAGCGTCGGACGCTGAAACGGGGCGACCAGGAACTGCGGCTCGAGCTGGGGGAACCTGTGGCGGACTCGGAGCGCGTCGCGTTGTACAATCGGCACAAGGAATTGCGTGGACTCTCCGCCGGCCAGAGTGGGGTGGACCAGCGCAGCTACGGCGAATTTTTGGCCATGACGTGCTGCGATACGCTGGAGCTTCGCTATCGAATCGGAGAGACGCTCGTCGGCGTTGCCATCGTCGACCGTGCCAGTGACGCACTTTCCGCGGTGTACTGCTATTACGATCCGAGCCACGAGCGGCTCAGCCTGGGGACCTACTCGGTGCTCAAGCAGATCGAGCTCTGCCGGTCGTGGGGGCTACGCTATTTGTACCTCGGGTTGTACATCGCCGAGTCGGTTCACATGCGCTACAAGGCGCGTTTCTTGCCCCACGAGCGGCTATTCGAGACGCGATGGCTCGAGGTTACCGAGTAGTCGTTCGGCCGAGCCGTAGCACCGGCAGCAGACTTGCGGCTGCAAGTATCGCCATGCCCACCAGGCACGGAAACAAGGCGCCCCAGCCGTAGTGCTTGGCCAGCAGCGGTACCGTCAGTCCTTCGACCAGCCCGCCGAGCGAGCCCACACCGTTCACGAAGCCGGTCGCCATCGCCGTGGCGTGTCGGCCACCCGCGTCCTGCGCCGCGGCCCCACACAGGATGGAGTCAGGGGCGAACAAGAAGAAGCCGACGAGTGCGAACAGGGCAACGTTGAGCGTCGTACTGGCCCCGCCCAACTTTGAATAGCCGAACAGCGCCAGCGCGAGCGCTACCAGCGACGCGGCTGCCAGAGGGATGCGGCCGAAGCGCGAGGTGTCGGACAGCCTGCCAATAGCGACGACGCCGAACACGCCACCGGCTTCGAAGGCCGATGACACCCAGGCCGCCTTGTCGGCGCTGTAGCTCAGCGTGGTCGATAGGTAATAGGGCAGCCACATGAGCAGGGCATATCGCGTGAATTTGATGAAGAAATAGCTGGCTCCGTAGGCCCACAGCTCTGGATTTGCGAGCACCGCGCGCTGAGCACGCTGCCGCGCTTCGACGTCCCCGGCGCGCGTTGCCGGCGCGTCCCCTGCGGGCCTCGGTCCTGGCCTCACGAACACGAACACCAGCACCGCGACCGCGGCGAGCAGCACCGCTGGCACCTGAAAGGCGCTGCGCCAGCCGTAGCGAACGATCAAACTGCCCGCGAGCGGCCCGGCGACGAGCCCACCCACCTGGTAACAAGTCGACCAGACGCCCATCACGGTGCCGCGTTCACGGGGCGTCGTCCACTCCGCCATCGCCCGCGTGGTACCGGGCCAACCGGTTGACTGCGCGAAACCGTTGAGCATGAAGAGCAGACCGAAGGCGAGCGCCCCGCTCGCGGAACCGAATGCCCAGCAGGCAGCCGCCGACGAGAGCATGCCAAAGCCAATCAGGCGTCGCGCTCCGACCCTATCGCCGAGGTAGCCGCTAACGAACTGGCCGAGCGCGTAGGCGGCGAGGAAAGCCGTATCGATGTTGCCGAGCGCCTGCTCGCCCAGCAGCCCGGCGCTCTTCAGCGAATGCTTGGCGGCGCTGAAGCCCTTCCGCCCCAAGTAATAGGTGGCGTAGGCCAACCAGGTGACGCCCCAAACGAGGTTACGACGTCGAAGGTTCACCCGTGCCCAATGCCTGACGCGCTCGGACCTATTCGAACGGCCGGCCTTCGGCCTCTTCGATTTGGCCAAGGGCAGCGGCCAAAGCATCCTTGGCGCGCTCTAGCGACACTCGGTCTTCGTTCCACTTGGTGCTGGCGCGAGCGAGCTTCATGCCGGCGGCGTCGAGACGGCTCTTGGTCTCGGCCGCGTCGGCGGCTGCCGCGGCCAGGGCCGCCTCGAACTGCACGATCTTGGAGTCGCGTTCCTCCACGTTCTGTTTCTGCTGGTCCCGCTGACTGGTGCGCTCCGCTAGCTCGGCCTCAAGCTGGGCCACCTGAGCGTCGCGCTGTTGCAGAGTCAGCGCGCTCGAGTCCCGTTCGTTGGTGCGGTCAGCGAGGCTAGCTTCAAGCTCCCTGACACGTCCGAGCGACTCCTCTAGGCTGCCGCGTGCCGTGTCGCGCTCGCTCGTCCGCTCGGCGAGTTGGGCTTCGACGGCGGCGAGGTGAGCGTCACGCGTGGTCTCTGAGGCTTGCTTCTGTTCGATCAACGTCAGGAGCGCTGCGGAGTGATCTGCGGCCTCCTTGGCCTGGGCCTGCTCGCTGTCAGCGACGAGTTCGGCTTCGCGCTCAGCCAGTCGCTTGTCCGCTTCGGCTGCCGCGTCCGCTAGGCTCTGTTCGTGCTCCGCTCGCAGTTTACCGAGCGCGTCTTCATTGGCGCGGTGGAGCGCCGCCAGCTTGCTGTCGAGCTCCTTCTTGAGCTCGGCCTCGCGAGCCGAGACAGCGCCTGCCGTCTGCCGCTGAGCTTCCTCCTTCAGCGCTAGTACGGCCCGCTCGTGCTCGGCCTCGGCAGCTTCGCGCGCCTCCTGACGGGCAGTCTCGAGCTTTGCTAGCGCCGCTGCCTCAGCAGCAACCAGCGCCTGCTCGTGTTGGCGGACCGCCTCTTGCAACGCCTGCTGGTGGTCAGCGACCAGCGTCGCCTCACGTTCGTCCAGCTCGGCTAACGCGGTCTGGTGCGAAATGCCGATGTCTGACAACTCGGTGACCCGGGCGTCCAGGTCGACCTTGGTCTTCTCAGCCTTGCGCTTGAAGTCTTCCGCGCGCTTGACGGCTTGCTCCTTGTCGCCCTTGAGGGCTTCGTTCGAGCGCAGTAGCTCGGCTACCTGCCTGTCGAACTCGCCGATCTTGTCCGAGAGATCGGCCTTTTCGCGCTCAATACCGATCGCGCCATCGCGCAGCCCGATGAGCTCCTTGTCCTTGTGCGAGAGCTGATCCTTGAAATCAAGGATCTCCTTGTCCTTCTTGTTGAGCTGCTCTCGCAAATCGAGGAATTCACGGGCGGACCCCGCGCTCTTGCCGCTTGAGGCGAGCTTGGCCTTCACCTCGTCCAGTTCGCGCTGCATGCGCTGAACTTCCATGTCCTTGGCCGAGCCGCGCTTCGAGGCGTCCTCGAGTTCGTCGGCGCGGTCCTTGGTGCGCCGCAGCTCCTCCTCGATCTCCTTCACCCTGTTGCGCGATTTCTCCAGTTCTTCTCGATATTTGCCAACGTCACCTCGCTCCGCCGCGCGCGGCGGCAAAGACGAGGGGCGCATGGACGCCAGGCGCGGCGGAGGACCGGCGGCGGGCGCAGGGGGCGGGGGCGGGAGTTCAGCGGGCGGCGTCGGGGGCTCCGCGGCCACAGCGGGCTGCACCTCCCCGACTTCCAGCTCGTCGTCCGCCTCGATGTCGACGGTGCTGTCCAGGTCGTCCAGCTGCATGGATTCGGCGGGCGCCTCCTCGGGCGCGATCTCGACGTCGTCCATGATGATTTCGTCGGTGGCTTCGTCCATCGCGCTGATGGCCTCTGCCGGCTCCTGGGCGGCCTCCGGCGCCGGGGCGATCGATGCCGGGGCGATCTCGGGCTCGCCCATCAGCGCGTCAAACGCCTGGTCGGCAAAATCTTCGACGTCCGCGTCCACGATGCTGTCGCGGCTCGAGGTTTCGGTCGCGGTCTCCTCGGCGTCTTCGACTACCTCGGCATCCTCAATCTCGATGTCGTCGTCGAGCACGATGGCCTCTTCGCTCATCGGCTCAGCGTCGCTCGGGATGGGCGCGGCCACGGCGCCGCCCGGCGTACCGAGCGAGGCGTAGACTTCGATGCGCACCAAGAGGTCGTCGAAGGAGACCGGCTTGTGGACATACTCCTCGGCCCGGGTACGCAGGCGTCGGTGCTGCTCGAAGGTCTCCTCCGTGGAGTCCGAACTCATGATGATGAGCGGCACGTCCTTGAGCGCCGGGTCGCGCTTCAATTTGTTGCAGACGGAGAAGCCGTTCATCCGCGGCAGCTCGATGGCAAGCAGGATGAGGTCGGGCTTGTCCTGACTCGCGGCCTGTAGCCCTGCGTTAGCGTCGTCTACGACGGATACTTCGCAGCCATAGCGCCGTAAACCCTCGCGAAGGGCTTCAGCAAACGCAGGATCACTCTCGAATACCAGTACCTTGATGGCCATCCATACCCTTGAGAATTACGACGAGAGCGCCACGATATCGGGCGCATCCTCAAGGGTCAAAGGTCAAAGGTTGCGCGATGCTTTCTCGGCGTGCCCGCTCTGGCGCGTGCGCTGGCTCAGCACTTCGATAACCTCGCGCAGCCCAAGCCCCCGCTGCGTGAGCCCGACGAGCGCGTGGTACAGCAGATCAGCGGTTTCGGCGAGCACGCGCTCGTCGCCCTCGTGGGCGAGTGCCAGGGCGAGTTCACCCGCCTCTTCCCGGAGTTTCTCGCCAATTCTTGCGGGTCCGCCGTCCAGTAGCGACTTTGTGTAGCTCTTTTCAGTCGTCGAGGTCTTACGCCCCTCCAGCACGGCTCCAAGCTCCGTCAGGAAGGGGGCGGCTTCGGCCGGCAAGTCCAAGAGGCTGCCGTCTGCGGCCACTTTCCTGAAGAAACAGCTGGGCCTACCGGTGTGGCACGACGGTCCGACGGGCAGTACCGAAACGAGCAGCACGTCGGCGTCGCAGTCGGCGAACACTGAGACGACGTTTAGGACGTGACCGCTTGTCTCGCCTTTGAGCCAGAGCTTGCCGCGTGATCGGCTGAAGAAGGTGGCCTTTCCGCTGCTGAGCGTCTGCTCGAGAGCCTCGCGGTTCATGTAGGCAAACATCCGCACTTGGCCGCTGAGGTGGTCCTGCGCAATCGTTGGAATGAGTCCCTGATCGTCGAACTTCAGCATCGCAGTGACGAGCAGTTGTCCCGGGCTGACGCGAAAAGCAAGCGTTTCTCGGAGGGGTTCGCTGGCGCGCACTTGGGGGTAGCAGACCCGTACGGACGCCCCGCTGGGGGCCGCGAGCCACGTTTGGCGGAGGTCAATCCATCGAAATCATTAGATTTATCTCCTGGCCCGGATCGTGCTTTTCTTGGCGGTGGGCAAGCAAGCCCGCTGTCACCGCTACCGCTCGGAGGAGAAACCCATGGCCCGCCTCGTTAACTCCCATCTTTCGCTCGGAACGTCAGCGTTGCTTGGAGCGCTTGCTGTGCTGACCGGCTGCTCCGGCGCCGAAAAGTCGCCGGACGACACCACCGCGGGCGGCGTGGGAAAGATCGTCTACGCGGTCCGGCAGCATACCGTGACGGCCAACGGTGGGGTCGAGTTGATCGACGTCGCCGGTGGCATGGGTCAGGTGATGGACTACGGGCGCTACGTGCCGGGCGGTCGGCTTGAGATCTTGGACCTGCGGACCGGTGAAATCGAGAACATCATCGAGGATCAGCTGACGGCTGACGTCTCGAGCGTGGACCTGTCGTTCGACGCGACCAAGGTGCTGTTCACGATGAAGAAGGACGGCTCCGATGCGTATCACGTCTATTGGGCGGGGCTCACGCGTGGCGACGACGGCAAGTTCCCGGTCAACCAGCTGACGTTCGGCCCCCACGACGATCAGCAGGCTATCTGGGCCGCTGGCGATCGCATCGTGTTCACGACGAACCAGGCCTACACGGACATGGGGACCCGCGCCGACGAGTACAACCATGCGCGCGTCGTGACGCAGTTGGCCAGCATCACGCTGACCGGTGGCGATGCCGACCGTAAGCTGTGCTCTCAGAACCTCTCCCACACGGTCACGCTGTTTTCGATGGCCGATGGGCGCGTGGGCTTTTCGCGCTGGGAACACCTGGAGAACGTCAACGACGTCAAGCTGATGGCCATGAACCCCGATTGTACCCAAATGATTGGGGTGAGCGGCCAGTTCGGCAAGCCAGGCAACTCGCTGGTTCAGTTCACTGAGAGTGCCACGCCCTACGTCTTCTACGGGATCGTTACCAATCGCGAGAACACTATCCAAGCCGGTTCGCTGGTGAAGCTCGACGCGCGTTGGAGCGGGGACTCGCGCCAGCTCGACATGGAGAAGACCGCTGACGAGGCGTACACCATGCTGACGCCCTATGTGCCGACGGGCGAAGAGGCCTCTCCTGTGGGTCGATATCGTTCGCCGTCCGTGTTGCCCGATGGGCGCCTGCTGGTGACCTGGGCTGCCGGAGACGTGAACGAACTGAACGAGTTGTCGCTGACGCCACCGGATTATGGCGTGTACGTCTATGACCCCGATTCGCGTGCCAATGACTTGGTGGTCAACCACGAGGGCTCGTGGGAGCTCTACGCTCGCGGGGTAGTGCCGCGCGAAACGCCGAAGATCATCACGTCGCGCCAGGACGTTGTGGATGCCAGCGTGCCGACCTTGTTCGGGTCGATCGACGTGCGACAGACCTCGCTGTATGCGCGGCATCGCAACACAGTGGGCGGTGCGCAATATGCCGAGAATACGCCGCTCGACGAGGCGCTGAAGGGTACGGTCAAGGTTCGTATCATAGAAGGCTTCTCCAGTGAGGCGGCGGCCGGCGCCACCATGTTCGGCTTGACCATGGCCGAGGGCGCTGCGCTGATCGGTGAAGCCAAGGTGGAGGCTGACGGCTCATGGCTGGCCAACGTGCCCCCGTACGTTCCGATGCACCTTCAGGCCATCGACGAGTTCGAGCTGGCAATTCGCAACGAAACGACCTGGATTCAGGGCATGCCCGGTGAGGATCGCGTGTGCGGAGGCTGTCATGAGGATCGGACCCAGCCCAGTTTGCCTGGCGGTCAGCAGATCACCAACGCGCGCGGCCGCGGACCGGAGGATTTCATGGTGCCGGTGCTTGAGCGCACGGAGTATCCGTGGGCGCTGGCGAACGACGCGGCGAACGTGAATCAAATTCAGACGCTGCTCAACAACAAGTGCGTGTCTTGCCACAACGAGAACACGAACGGCAGCGGGCCGCAGGAGTTCTACACGGTGGCTGCGACCAACGACGTCACGGGCGGATCTTATAGCTACGACATTCCCCGGCTCGACCTGAGCGATCGCCCCATCACCGTGACCTACGACCGCGAGACGCATGCCTGGCCGGCTTCGTACGTGTCGATCTTCTACCCGGCAGCGCTGGAGATGGAAATGGGCATGGGCGCCGAGGTGACCGGCACTATCCCGCCGAAGTGGGGCGTGCCGAGCGATGCGCGCCACAGCGCCCTGATAGAGAAGCTCAACATCACGTCGAGCCTGAACCCAGAGACCTATGCTTGGCAGCTAGGGACGGCGTTTTCAGCGCCGATCGCTGGCGGGGTTCGAAGCGACCACGCCGCCGAGGCGGGTCTGACTCGTGAAGAGGTGCGGATGCTGATTCGAGCGTTCGATATGGGCGGGCAATTCTTCGCGCGCCAGAACACGGGCTTCACGCCGTTCAATAACGATCCGGTTGCCGGGACGCAGTACTGAGGAGCAGAGGAGAATCATCATGACCTTCAAGATTTCAAATCTCTTCAAGACCAGCGTCGCGCTCGGCACGTTGCTGCTCGCCTCGGGCGCCAGTGCCAGGGAGCCGAACGTTCATACCGGCCGAGCCGAGGTGTACAGGAATCTGGACTCCGCATCGCTGGAGGCCGTCAGCACCCCGGAGGAGATCAAGGGCCTCCTCGCACCGAACCTGGCGCCGACGCGGATTTGGAAAGTACTGGAGCACGGTGAGAAGTTGGAGTGCCTGGCCTGTGTCCCTGTCGTCTCCAAGCTGCTCTTTAACAGTAACGCCAAGACGCGCGAGATCAGCGCATGGTGGCTGCGTCGGCGCATTTTTGGAGTTTTTGGGCCTGGCGAGGTCTATCAGAAGACGCTCGAGAAGCTGGCCGACGCGGATGCACCCGAGGCGACGCGGCTGTATGCGGCCAATGCGCTGGGCGAGTTCCTGTCGTTGAGTGGAGTGCCGGCATTGTCCAAGGCCGTCGTAGGCGACGCTTCGGCGCGCGTGCGAGGTGCCGCGGTGGCTGGACTCGAGCGACTGAATTCGGCTGGTCAATATGGCGAGCTGGCGAGCGCGTTGGGCGATGCGGACGAGACGGTGCGGCTAGCTGCGCTTCACGCCAGTACGCGCATCAATGCCTTCGCGGACGTGGAGGCAGTGGTGGCGCTGGTGAGCGATTCCTCCAGCTTGGTGCGAAGGCGTGCGGCCGAAGCGCTGGGCGTGATGAAGGCGGGAGACGCCGTCGCCGGCTTGGTGGCGCTCAGCTCGGCTGAGCAAGAGACGGATCCGGCGGTGCGAGCCGCCTCGATCTGGGCGCTCGGTCAGATCGGCGACCCGGCTGCGCGAGAGGCAATCCTGGCGGCCCAGGGCGACCCGGATGGTTTCGTCAGGAACGCCGCTACGGTCGCTGGTCGCCAGCTACGGCTTTAGGCGCGCTCGGACGGGGCCAACCGGGGCGCTTCCGTGCCCTCTCGGGGCGGCTCCGTAGTAGGATGGCGAGGCGATGCGGTTGTCGTTGATCTGGCGTCTGTCGTTCCTCGCGTGTGCTCCCGCCCTCTGGCTAGCCGCCTGCAAGCGTGACGACGCGCCGGCGCAGACCAATTTCTACGCCCGACGGATCGGGCCGATTTTGGAACAGTCCTGCGTCGACGGTCCGGCCAAGGCGGGCTGCCACGTGAGCGCAGACGACAAGGGCAATGCTCTGGGCAACTTGAGCATGCAGTCCTACGCCGACGTTGTGCTCAGGCGTGACTTGCTCGTGAACTACGGGCCGTATGGCATGCCCGGCATGCTGGCCAAGGTAGTGCCGACCTTCAAGCTGGCGCTCACCTCCTGGAAGAGCAGTGAGCCGCTGATCATCGACACGAACATCGCGCACGTCGGTGGTTCGCTGATCGACATCACCTCGACCTCCTTCACCCAGCTGCAGACATGGATGGAGAATGGAGCAGCGGAGAACAACGCGCGTCAGGCACCGCGGGAGTACGCCCAAACCGCTTGTTCGACGGTGCTGGGTGTCGACCCTCAGTTCGACGCCAGCCGCGATCCGGCTGCCGCGGACTTTGGGACATTTTCGGCTCGCGTGAATAGTGTTTTGGGTAAGAGTTGCGCGGCCTCGAATTGCCACGGCTCTTCGGCCAACTCGCTGCACCTCACCTGCGGCGAAACCCCTGAGCAAGTGCGCTGGAACTACTTCGCTGCTCAGGACTACGTCTCGGTCGACGCCCCACTCAGCGAGATCGCGCGGCGTCCGCTTTCGCCCGCCGCGGGCGGCACGTTTCACGAGGGGGGCGCGGTCTGGAGCGGCACGGGTGAGGTTGACTATCGAGCCGTTCTGGATTGGGCGACCGAGAAGGGGGGGCCCACGAATGCTCCGACTGACCCGGGGTTCGCGTTCTTCGCCGACCGGGTACAGCCCATGTTGGTCCGGCGCGGCTGCATGTTGCTTGGTTGCCATTCGTCGGCGATGTTCCACGACTACCGCCTGCGTGGCGGCAGCGGCGGGCACTTCGGCCTGCCCGCCACGCGCAAGAACTATGAGTTGTCGCTCGAGCAGCTCGCGCTGGAGTCCGCCGACCCGGACGCCAGCAGGTTGTTTCGGAAGAACTTGATCCCGGCGCCGGCCGGCAAGGGGATCTTGCATCGTGGCGGCCCGTTGCTCGCCGAGCACCTTGAACCCTGCGACGAGGTCGGATCGCAGACCGGCCCCCTTGACGAGCAGAGCGAGTATTGCGTGCTGCGCGCCTGGTTCAACCTGGAGCGTGCTGCTCGGGTAGCCAGCCAACCCGGGCTATCTGCTGTGGTGTTCGTGCGGCGCCCGCCCGCACCCTTGCCAGACGCTCCGCAGGACTACGCGACTTTTGCGGCCGGGGCGGAGGTCATCCGCGCGACAGTCGCGCAGGATGCGGCAACGGGCGACTTGACGCTCGGTGTGGAGCAGAGCCTTTCGGCGTTGTGCGGCTTGCTGCCGGCTTCAAGCGACGCGCGCAGGCCGGCGGTGTCCTGGGATGGCGCGAGAGTGGCTTTCGCCGCCCGAAAAGCAGCCAGCGAGCCGTTCGGTATTTACGTGGTGGCAGACGGAGCGTGCGCGCTCGACGCCGCCATTGCCGCGCCGGCCGTGGACGACGAGGGTCGAAGCGTCCCCAACAACGGCGAGCTCGTTCACAACTTCGATCCTGCCTTCGCGCCGGACGGCAGACTTGTGTTTGCTTCTACGCGCGGCAACACCAAGAACGCCAGCGCCTTCTCCGACTACTCGGGGCCCCAGCGCACGCCCGCCGATCCTTCGAAGCTGAACTCGAACCTGTATGTGCTTGAGGACGGCACGATCCGGCAGCTGACGTTCTTGCTGAACCAGGAGTTCGGGCCCGCCTTCATGCGTGACGGGCGCGTGATCATGACGGCCGAGAAGCGCCAGCCTGGTTTTTACCAATTGGCGGGGCGACGCATCAATCTCGATGGTGGCGACTACCATCCCCTGTTCGGGCAGCGGAGCACTATTGGCTTCAACCAGTTCACGGACGTCGTTGAGCTGAGTGACAAGAACCTAGCGGCGATCTTGAGTGAACGCGGAGCGGCTCACGGTGCTGGCGCGCTCGCCATCATCAACCGCAGTATTGGCATCGACCAGCTGAGTTCGAACGACGCCGATTACACGCAAGATCCGGCGGCCAAGAGCTACCCGAACTTCACGTTCTACCAGCGCTCCGTCCGCATCCTGGATCCGGCTGCAACGGGCTTGCTGCAGGGCACTCAAGGGGCCTACCGCAACCCGGCACCTCTGCCGGATGGCAACCTGCTCGTCAGCTACGCCGGCAACGTGATCGCGCTCGGTAGCTTCAGTGGAAACTTCGACATCGTGAGTGTCAACACCAATACGGGCGCCAGGACCCCGCTTGTGACGGGTCCGAACGATGAACTCTGGCCGGTAGCCGTGTACTCGCGGCACTCTCAAGGCGTCTTCCGTTCTCGGCTTGACGAAGCCAACGGCTCCTCCCACGTGTTTGATGACGCGGAACGCCGGACTCAGGCGGACGTCACACTCGTGGATGTGGCGCTGCTTGGCAGTCTCGTCTTTCAGAACACCCGCAGCCGTCGCGATATCGAGGTGCCGCGGCCGCTCTTGGGTGTTTGGGAGAGCCTTCCCCCGACGGGCGCTACCAGCTTCGCCGACGTCGATCCGGCGTTTCTCGCGAACGACGACTTTGGCCAGGTCTATGTGCGTCGCCGGCTGCTTGGAACGCCGCTCCAGTACAAGGATGGTTCCGCCGCGATGCGGCTCCGGGGAGGCGTACCCATCACGCTCCAGTTTCTGACGCGGTTGGCCGGCGAAACGACGCCTAGCGCGCACTTTCAGCGCGAGGAAATGCAGTTCTACCCGGGTGAGGTCGTGCGCCAGGGGTTCCGGCGCGACCTCTTCAACGGCCTCTGTGGCGGCTGTCACGGTTCGGTGACCGGCATGGAGAACGAGGTCGCCGTCAACCCGGACATCCTCACCCAGGCGTCCAACGTCGAGGCCCGCGACAAGACACCCACCGATCTGCGGGCGCCCATCAGTAAAGACACCGGGCCTTAGTCGGGCTGCCGAGGCGCCCGCGGCCTCACTGAATGACGACGGTCTTGCTGATGGTGACGCGGTCACCCGAGAAGGGCGGGACCTTGGTGCGCCGCAGCGCGGCCGCGATGCACCCACCCGTGGGCGTGCCAGCAAACGGAGGCCCGCTCACGTTGGCACTGGTCACGCGACCCGAGGTGGCGAACGTAATGACCACGCTGGCGACTCCTGAGGGATCGCCCTCCTTGCGGCACGCCGACGCCTGCGCGACGGACTCATTCAAAGCAGCGGACGCGGCCGCTCTGTCGAACGGACCGGCCGGATCCGCGTCGAGCACCGCAGCCGGTTCCGCGGCTGCCTCAGTGGCGGGGGCGTCCGGCGCCGGAGCGGCTGCGGTGGCCACGGCTGGCGCGGTTTCCGCTGACCTTGGTGCGGGGGCTGTCACGGGGAGCGCCACGCTGGCGCGCTTGGAGTTCTCGCTGGGCAGGCTACTCACGGTGGCCGGAGTGGCAGGCGGGCCGCCTGGTGCGGCAGCTGCGGGCGCCACAACTGCTGGTGGCTCCGCTACGGGGGGCGCTACTGCTGCGGGCTCCGGCGGAACGGGCGCGGCGGCGGGCGAAGGCGGCTCGCTCGTCACGCTCGCCTCGGCGACGAGCGGAATCGGCTCGGGCGAGGCACTTCGCTTCCAGATCAGGAACCCAGCCACGGCCGCGAGTAGGAGCAGCAGCGGCACGCCGAAGCTGCTCCTGCTCGGCTCGGCGGGCTTAGCGGTCGGCGCTGCGGGTTGGGGCTTGGCGCGCTGTTGAAGCGCAGGTCTTGGCGACGCCGGGCCCACGGGTTCCTGCCCGAGATCGGTGACGTTGATGCTAGGTCCTTGGTCGTTCGTGCCCGTTCGTTCCAGGTCCGAAACGTCGATGGTAGGGGCGCCGACGCCGCGGCTTGGCTCGCTTGTCACGTTGAGGTGGGCGAGGAAGTCGTCGTCGGCTGGATGCGCGGCTGGCTCCGCGAGATGCGCGAGCTGTTTAAGGCTGGGCGTGCCGCCGGAGCTTGGCAGCTCCGGATCCGGCAGCGCTGCCGGCGAGCTGGGCGGCAACTCCTCGACGAAGTCGTCGACGCTCTCCGCCGACGGTTCGCTGGGCGGCAGCTCTTCGGCGAAGTCGTCGATGCTCTCAGGCGCCTCGGCGGCTTGTTCCGCGCCGGCTTCCCAGTCGTCGGGCGTGGACGGCCCGATCGGTCCGGGGGGCGGAGGCGGCTCCGGGAAGTCTTCCGTGGCGGTCCCGGTGGAGACTCCGAGCAGCCCAGGCGACAGCGCCACGAGCTCGGCGGTCGCCAGGGCAGGACGCGGCTGCAGCCCGATGCCCATGAGCGTTGACTTCGCTGCGGGTCGCGGTGGCGTGGGCGCTGGGCGTGTTGGCTTCATTTCCCTCACCGGTCTCGGATGGTCCTGCGCAGTCGTCGGAGCCGCCCGACGCTAAGGCGTGCGGGCGAAACAGCCCTCAGCATCGACCGAAACCGTCCACCCGGCAAGGCGGCGCAGTTAGCGCCTGGGTACTATCGCCGAGAGGTGTCGGCCGCCGCGCTTACCGTCACGTCGGAACGAGAAGAACCGATCCGGCTCCAGGACCGTGCACCCGTCCACCTGGTCGATCGCCGCGGCCGCGAGACCGAGCGCGCGCAGCTTCTCGGTAACGATAAGGCGAAGGTCGACGTGAGGTTTTGGGCCCTGCCAGTCCACCGCGCCCCGCGCCGGACTCGCGGCTTCCAATTCTCGGGCTACGTCCTCGGAGACCTCGAAGGCCTGCTTCGAAATGTGCGGGCCAATGGCGGCGAGCAGCGAACCCGGACTGGCTGAGCCTCGGCGCAGGGAAATTACGCCGGCTTCCACCACGCCCGCGACCACGCCCCGCCACCCGGCATGAATGGCCATCACCTGACCGCTGGTTTGATCGGCGATCAGCAGCGGCACGCAGTCGGCGGTGCGTACGCCGTAGGCCGAATCAGCTGCTCCGCCGCCAATAGCATCACCCTCTAGGGTGATTGTGTGCGCGCGTTCGACGCCTTTCCCAAAGAAATGAGCCGTCTGGCCGTGGACCTGCGACAGATAGAGCACCCTTTCGGGCGCGACACCCAGGATCTCGCCTGCTCTCCGCAGGTTTTCGGCCACATGGAGCGGGTCGTCACCGACCGCCGTGGAGAAGCTCAGGCTGCTAAACGGGCCCTCCGAGACCCCGCCCTGGCGCGTGAAGAAGGCATGGCGGAAGCCTGCCTGAGCCAGGAGGGGGCTGACTAGACTCACGAAGTGGCGCTGGGAGTCGTTCAAATCGCTTCCGGGCATGAGGTTTGGTATGCCTGGCCGTTCATGCGACCCAAGGACCCTTTCATTGGCCGCGAGCTGTTAGGCGGCCAGTTTCGGGTCCTCGAGAAGATTGGCACGGGGGGCATGGGGTCCGTGTACAAAGCCGAACAGCCGGCGATGAACCGGATGGTGGCTATCAAGATCCTCCATCCGAAACTCGCCGGGCGCAAGGATTTGACAGCCCGCTTTCGTCGCGAAGCCCGCGCGATGAGCCAACTGACTCATCCGAACACCGTCAAAGTGTTCATGTACGGCGAGCTCGAGGACGACGGTTCGCTCTATATCGTCATGGCGATGCTGGAGGGCCGAAACCTCAACCAGACGGTGAGGAAGGAGGGCCCGATGCCGCCCGAACGGGCCATCCCGATTCTGATTCAGGTATGTGGAGCGCTTCAGGAAGCCCATGACCTTGGCATCGTTCACCGTGACTTGAAGCCCGAGAACATCTTTCTCTCAAAGCAGGGTGGAATCAGCGACTACCCGAACGTGCTCGACTTCGGCCTGGCCAAGGTCACCGAACAGCAGATGCAGCCGGGCTCCGTCATTTTGACCCAGGAGGGCATGGTCTTCGGCACGCCGGAGTTCATGTCGCCGGAGCAGGCCCAAGGCAAGACGCTCGATGCTCGCAGCGACATCTACTCGCTCGCCGTGATCTTGTACGAGCTGCTCACTGGCAAGCTTCCGTTCACTGCGCGGACGCCAATGGAGTACATCCAGAAGCACGTCACCGAGCCGATCATTCCGCTCAGCGAGCGCGTCCCGGAACGAAAGTTCGCAAAGGGTCTGGATGACGTAGTCGCCCACGCGCTCCAGAAGAATCCGGCGCAGCGCTTCCAGAGCGCGGGCGAATTCGCCGAGGCCCTACGCCCGTTTGGTGGCGCAGCGGCGGCGGCGCTGCCGCTCGTCGGAACGGCGCAGGCTCGCGGCGCGGGCGACGCCGGCCTATCGCAGCACGGCGCCGGCGCGCCACACGCTGGCGGTCCGAGCGTCAAGTTGCTAGCTGTGGTGGCCGCGGTCTGCCTGCTTGCAGGGGTCATCATCGCCGTCGTGGTGATGCAGGTCATTGGCCCGTGACGTGCGCGGCTTGAACGCGGCGCGCTTGCTGCGAGGGCTTAGGATCGCGGCTTGGGCTGGCTTGGTCGCCCTGGCTGCTGCCGCGCTCAGCGTGGTGCTGGTGGTGCGTCACTACGAGGCGGGCCTGCCAACGCTCGACAAGGTCAGGGATGGTTACCAGCCGCCCCAGGTGACGCGCGTGCTCGCGCGGGACGGCGTTGTGCTCGCCAGCCTGTTCACTGAGCGACGCACGGTCGTGAAGTTCGCTGAGATCCCCAATCACGTGAAGCTGGCCTTTCTTGCGGCCGAGGATGCAGCGTTCTACCAGCATGAGGGCCTCAACTACCTGGGCATGCTGCGGGCGCTGGCGGTGAACTTGCGGGCGGGCCGCTCGCGCCAGGGTGCCAGTACGATCACCCAACAGCTGGTGAAGAACGTGCTGCTGGCGCCTGAGCGCTCGTACGAGCGCAAGGTCAGGGAAACGATTTTGGCTCGGCGGCTTGAGCACGAGCTTTCCAAGGATGAGATCTTCTCGCTCTATCTCAATCAGATTTACCTGGGGCACGGTCGCTACGGCGTGGAAGAGGCGGCTCGCTACTACTTCGGAAAGAAGATCAAGGAGCTGGACGTCAGTGAGGCAGCCGTTCTCTCGGGGCTGGTGGCTTCGCCAGAGCGCTACTCGCCACGGCGTGACCTGACGCTGGCGCTGCAGCGTCGTCACTATGTGCTCGGGCAAATGCTCGAGAAGGGCTTCGTAACACCAGAGGTTTTCAGCGATGCGGAGGGGCGTACAGTTCGACTCGCCCCCGTGAGCGACGGGGAGTCGGAGCTGTCGCCGGAGGTGGTCGAGCACGTGAAGAAGCTGCTGGTGAAGGTGGCGGGCGAAGCGGCGGCGCGTGGCGGTTTCGTGGTGGAGACCACGATTGATCGCGGCCTGCAGGCCTCAGCGAGGAAGGCCGTGCGCGTCGAGCTCGACGCCTTCTTGGTGCGCCAGAAACTGACCCCGCCCTTCACCCAAACAGAGCGCAAGCTTTGGGGCCCCGTCTTCGATGGAACTCCCCGGCAAAACAAGGTCTACGTGGGCACCGTGGTCGCGCTGGACGACCGAACTCACAGCATCGACGTGCGGGTTGGCTTGACGCTAGGACGCATCGACTTGCGTCACGAACAGCGCTTCAACCCCAAGCGTCTGCCGCCCAGCGAGTTCACCCGGGAAGGGGCAGTGCTGAGGGTTCGGCTGCTGGCCCCAGCGCCTGAACCTTCCGCGAGGGCGGAGCTGAAGCTGGAGCTGGGTCCGGAAGCCGCCCTGGTGGCGCTGGACCCGCGCACCCGCGAGGTGCGCGCACTGGTCGGCGGCTACGAAGGCGTTGCCGGTGGCCTCGACCGCGCGACCCAGGCACGGCGGCAACCAGGCTCCGCGTTCAAGCCGCTCGTGTACAGCTACGCTTTGCACTCTCGCCGGCTCACGCTCGGCAGCGTGCTGGGTCTCTCGCGCACGGGCAAGGAACTAAAGAAGAAGCCACCGCCGGGTGTTGCGGCCGACGCGACCGAGTACAAGCTCGATTTGCGCACAGCGCTGGCGATCAGCGACAACGCGGCCGCGCAGAAGGTTCTCGAGGAGGTGGGCGCGCCCAACGTCGTCGAATGGTCCCGCGCACTTGGGATTGAGTCGCCCTTGTCGCCCACACCCTCGCTCGCGCTCGGCGCCTATGAAGTGACTCCGCTCGAGCTTACCGGCGCTGTCGCGGTGTTTTCGGCGGCCGGTGAGTACCAGCCGCCGGTCCTGATCAAGCGCATCACCGACGCCGCCGGGCGCGAAATTGCCTTGCCCGCGCAACCTCCGCGTCGGCAAGTGATGCCGCCCGAGGAGGCCTACCTGGTGACTCGTGCGTTGATGAGCGTGGTCACGCAAGGCACTGCCCGACGCGCCAGCGTGCTCGCGCGCCCACTGGCTGGAAAGACGGGGACCACCAATCAGGCCAAGGACGCTTGGTTCGTTGGCTATTCGACTGATTTGGTGGCGGGCGTTTGGGTCGGCTACGACGAAACGTTGCCGCTCGGTCACGGTGAGTCAGGGGGCGTCACCGCGCTCCCCATTTGGATCGACTTCATGAAGGCGGCTCACGCGGGTCGTCCTGCCGTCGACTTTCCACGCCCAGCCGGCATCGTGACCGTTCGCATCGATCCTGCCACGGGTCTGCTCGCCGCCGCCGATCAGGCTGACGCCGTCGACGAGGAGTACCTCGACGGCACGGCGCCCACGGAAGTAGCCCCGGTCGCGACGGAGAGCCCGGACGCTTCAGCGCCTTCGGATGACGAAGCGAACGCCGCGAGCGCGCCACTCCCCACGGAGCCCAGCGGCGCCCTGCCGGTCCAGCCGCCGGACCCTAACGGAGCGCCCGAGGTTCCGCCGCCTTTCTAGCCGTCAACCGGCCGCCAAGGGCCGCAGCCGTTCGGCCGCTACAGCGACTTGCTGGCTGGTGATATCGAGGTGCGTGACCGCGCGAAGCGTGTTCGGACCGGTGGCATTGATGAGCACACCCACGTTGGCAGCGCGCTCCACCATGAGCCCAGCGTCGACACCGCTGACGCCAAACTGGACGATATTCGTGTCGACTTCGTGCTGCGGCAACTCAATGCCGGGCGCCCCGCGCAGCGTTTCGGCGAACAGCCGGGCGGCACGGTGGTCATCCACCATTCGCGCTCGATGGTGCTCGAGCGCATAGAGCGCGCCGGCCGCCAAGATCCCAGCCTGGCGCATGCCGCCTCCGAGCATTTTGCGAAAGCGGTGCGCGGCCCGCACATGATCGCGCGAGCCCACGAAAGCGGAGCCGACGGGAGCGCCCAGACCCTTCGAGAAGCAGACGCTTACGGTGTCGAACGGCTCGGCCAAGCGCCGAAGATCGCAGCCGCTGGCGATGCTCGCGTTCCAGAGCCGAGCGCCGTCCAGATGCAGCCCGAGCCCCCGAGCCTTGGCAGCCTCGGCGATTTCCGCGACGTCGGCGACCGGGAAGAGCCGCCCACCCGCTCGATTGTGGGTGTTCTCGAGCACGACCAGGCTCGTCCTGGGAAAGTGGTCAGCACTAGGCTTGATCGCGGCGAGCAGCTCTGCGGCGGTGAAGAGCCCGCCGCGACCGGCGGTGGCGAACTGCACCCCAGCCCAGGCTGCGCCCGCGCCGGACTCGTACCAGGCGCAGTGAGAGCCTTCGCCGATGATGACCTCGTCGCCGCGCCGCGTATGCACGAGCAGTCCGATCTGGTTGCTCATCGTGCCCGACGGCACAAACAACGCGCTCTCCTTGCCAAGCAGGTCCGCCACGTGCTCCTCGAGCCGCTTGACCGTCGGGTCTTCAGCGTAGACGTCATCTCCCACTGCCGCGGCGGCCATGCAGGCTCGCATGCCGGGCGACGGTCGGGTCACGGTGTCGGAGCGGAGGTCGTAGGTCTCCATCGGAGGCTGCCATCATCCCCGGTATCAGGGGCGACGACCAGCTTGGTGGTGGCCTAGCTTGAACCGTTCAGCTCATGCCTTCAAGAAAGGCAGGATGTCGCTGGCGCCCGTGAAATACTTCGATGAGGTGGTCCCGTAGTGCTTCGCGTACGGGGGCGTCCAGGATTCCCCGGAGACGAACGGAACGCCATAGCCCTTGTGGTCCCAGCGCTCAAACTCGCTCGGGGGCACGCCCATGGCCTGCAGCACGGTGGCCAGCCATTGGTTGTAGAGCACACCCAAGTACTGCTGGCCGCCGGCCTGCGGATCGTACATCGAGGCGGGGTTACCGACCCTGCGGTAGTCGGCGAAGATCCCGGTCTTCAGGAAGCCAGCCGCGCTGCCAAACGTGACGATCGGGATGGTCACTGAGTCGTGCGTCGACATGCCGCACTCCTGGCTCCACACCAAGAGCGAGTTGTCGAGGAAGGTCATGCCGGGCGCTTCTTCGACGTCTAGCTGGGCGGCTAGATCCATGAAGATGCCCTCGAAAACCTTCTGGTAGCTCTGCTTGATCAGCTCCTGCTTGTCGGCAAGCTGCCACTGGTGCGCGACCTCCTGGTGCCAATCCCCGCCGTAGGCCACGAACCGCTCGCTGCCGCCGTAGCCCAATACGCCAATCCGACTCGTCCCGCACACGAACGCCGCGGCGACGACCTCATTCCACAGCTTGCCATAGGCGATCGCGTCCTGGGCGGTGTTGCCGTAGTGATCTTGAGCCTCGTCCGTGGGTTCCGCTACGTCGCCGCAAGATGCGGTAGCGTTCAATTTGCGCTGCAGCTCGGCGATGCGCGCCATGTGATCGTCGAGGCGTTGACGGTCGGCGCCCGAGAGTCGCCGATTTCCGTCGCGGAGCGCCTTGTAGCTGTCGAGCACGCGATCGACGATGGGCGCGCGCGGAGGCGGGCCCACCTGCTCAGGCACGAAGATCTTGTTGAACAGGGCCAGCGAGCTGTCGTGGCCGCGCACGTTGTCGATGGTTCCGGAGCGGTTCTCAGGATCGGAGTAGTTCCAAGACACTGTCTTGCTACTCATGATCATGCTGCGCTCGCGAGTGCTCGCCAAGTTGTCGTAGAAGGACGGCGACCACGCCATGATCTGATCGATCGTGGGTCGAGGCGAGCTCTGTACGGCCGCGCCGTCGCCGCCATTTCCGTCGTTGCGCGCGTAGTTGCCCAGGTGCAGCCCGGTGTTGTGAGCGATGTAGAACGGCACGTCCAGCCCGTAGAGCACGTTCATCTTGGCGACGAGCGCCTCGCTGAAGCGGCTGGAGCTACCCGACAGGATCGGTGAAACGCTGCGCGTTTCGCCGCTGACGGTGCTGGCGAGGGTCCCCATGGCGATCTCGTGATCCGGGAACATGGCCTGCTTGTTGGTCAAGAGCGAGCCTGCGGGAAACATGCTGCTCTCGAAGGCGCCCCCGTGATCGGTGCAGAGCCAGTACAGGCGCGGCTTGCGGGTGAACGTCGGATCTTGGCCATAGGCCGTCTTGGTCAGCAGCGACGGCAAGACGGGCAGCGCCAGCATCGCGCCGCCTGTGCCCAAAAGCATCTGCCTACGAGTGATGTCGATGACGGTACGGGCCATCTTAGATTGGACCTTTCATTCGAAGGCTCGCTGTCGGAAAGAGCCGTCCAGAGTGGCCGCGGTGACGAGATCGGTCAGCGTGCCTCCCTCGGTCAGGGATTTGCGCATTGCCTCGAGGGCGCAACCGTCGCGTTCGCCCTGCTCCCAGCGCGCGAACGTGTAGCGGAAGAAGTGGCGGGCCAAGCAGACCTCGACCTTTCCGCTCTCGGCGATTCGACTCATGAGCTCGGCCGGACCGCTGACGGGCGTGGTCGCATCGCTCAGGACGCGCGGCACGCTGCTGGTATCAACGGGCTTAGCACCCGCTTCGGTGCCGCTCGCGTCGAAGAAGCGCTGCTCTGTGCGGAAGCGGCCCAGCGCGTCGAAGTTCTCCGTCGCAAAACCCAGAGGATTGAGCAGCACCTGGTGGCAGCCCGCGCACACCGTGCCCGGGGTTTCGGTGAGTTCCTCGACCGTTTCGCGCGTGGTCATGCCCGGTTCAAGCTCGGGCGGCTTCGCGTTGGCGCCCGGAGGCGGCGGCGGGATCGTATCGCACAGGATGTGCTTGCGGATGAAGAGCCCCTTCATGATCGGCCGCGTGTTGGGTGAGCCCGTAGCCAAGAACAGTGCTCGGCTGAGCAGACCCGGCCGCTGGCCAATCGGGAAGCTTGGCGGCTCGGCATTCCCGTCCCAAACGGGTACACCGTACAGCTTGGCGAGCTCGGGCGAGCGAGCGAACGAGCGATCCGTGTTGAACAACTCGGCTACGCCGCTCGGCTTCTGCCACGTGTAGTAGCCGAGCAGCCCCAGCACGTCGTCGATCATCGCCTGCCTTAGCTCAGCACTCGGCAACGCGTCGCCCGCGAAGGCCTGGAACACCGGATCCATGTTCTTGGCGTCAAGGGCCGGTAGTTCCTCGACCTTGGTCCAGTCGGCCAGGAACTCGTCCAGAGCTGGCCGCGCGCGCGGGTCGGCCAGCAGCCGCTCCACCTGGCTGCGGTAGCCCTGAGCGTCGAGCAAGCTCGCGTTGGCCGCGCTGGCCAGCAGCTCTGCGTCCGGCGGTGCCTGCCAGAGCTGGTAGGACAGACGCGACGCGAGCTCGTAGGCGGAGACCTCAAACACGCCGGGCTTGGAGGGCACTTCGGCGTCGCCGTGTTCGACGAAGTAGACCAGCTGCGGCGCGTTCAGCAGCACACCAATCACGTCGGCGTAGGCGGCGGGATCGGCCGTCTTGTTGGCGCCGTACACGCCCTCATAGAAGCCAACCTCTTCGGTCGAAAGCGGACGCCTGAGCGCCCTTTCGCCGAAGCGGGCGATGAACTCGCTTAGGCAAGCGGCGTCGTTGCCGGCGTCGGCGTCCGTCGCGCAGGCGCCGACGACGCTGGCGAGCCGAGCCGGGCGGGTGAGGGCGGCGCCGGCGGCGACACCGATGTCGTAGAAGGCGTCAACGTGGAGCTGCTGCAGCGCCTGGTCAAGACGCCGAAAGCTGCCATGGAGGTCTTCCGAGGTTGGCTCCCGCTTGTCCTTGGGCAGCGTGCCGAGGACGCCTGAGAGTTCGTCGAGAAGGACTGCTGCCTCGGCCGGCCCGCCCACGGCCAGCGCTACCAACTCCGTGAGGGTGTTGCGGTACTGGCTCATGGTCAGTCGGCGCAGGCCGGCCTCGGGAGGGCGAGCGGCGGCGTCGCACTCGAATGAGAGCGTCTCCGTGCCGGTGCCGCTGCTGCCAGCCCCGCTGCCGGCGGCTCCGGCGCCACGACCGGGTCCGCCCATGCCACCGTCTTCCGTCGCCGAGATATCCGCGACGCAGCCCGACCCGGCAAGGGCGAGCAGCAGTGGCAGGGTAGAAACCTTGGGCATCGCCAGCAGTACGAACCCCCAGAGTATCTGAACGGTTCAGTTCCCGTCCAGATCAGTCTGGGCTGCCAAATTGCGAGTTTGCTGTAGGCGAGTCGACTACATGGTCGCTCGGTCCAATGCTGGCCGGGTCGGCGCTCGTTCCTCCTTTTATGTCCAGTGCTCAATCGACTAGAGGTGTTGGAGGTGGCTGAAATTTCTGCGCAAGAGCTTGAGGGACTCCGAGCGATCGAACGACGACACAAGCTGC
This sequence comes from Myxococcales bacterium, assembly GCA_031408355.1. Classification (GTDB taxonomy): domain Bacteria; phylum Myxococcota_A; class Polyangia; order Polyangiales; family Polyangiaceae; genus PMG-095. Next base: position 11,715 of record JANNWK010000057.1, on the reverse strand, counting down.
TCTTCGAACACATGGCCATCGGCTTCGTGGTCTGCGAGTTGCTGCTCGACGCCGCAGGCCAGGTTCACGACGCGCGCATCCTGGAGACCAATCCAGCTTTCGAGCGCATCGTCCGGGCCCCGACCGGCACGCTCGTCGGTCGCAGCTTGCGGGAGGCCCTGCCGGTGGTGGGCCCGGCCTGGTTGTCCTTTCTGGTCAAGGTCGCACAGACGGGCGAACCTGACTCGCGGCTCGAGCATGTTCCTGCGTGGGACAAGTATGTTGACTTGCGGGCCTACCGCCCGTGTCCCGGTCAAGTTGCCGTGCAGGTGCAGGACGTCACCGAGCAGAAGCACGCTGACGAACGCATGTTGGAACGCGACGCTCGGTTGGACGGGCTCGTCCGTTCCGCGATGGACGCCATCGTATCGCTCGATGAAGACCAGTGCATTCTCCTGTTCAATCCGGCGGCTGAGAAGATGTTCCGGTGCAGCGCGGCGGCCGCTCTGGGACAGCCGTTCGAACGCTTCCTTTTCGCGCTCCACCGCGCCTCGAATCGAGAAAACCTCAGCGCCTTCGCGGCCTCCGGACTTGGCAGTCAGCGTCTGGGCACGGTGGGTGAACTCAGTGGTCTGCGCGAAACGGGCGAGGTGTTTGCGCTCGAGGCGTCGGTCTCCCAGTGTATCGTGCAGCGCAAGCGTCAGTTCACCCTGATACTGCGCGATGCGAGCGAGCGGCGTCGTGCCGATGACGATCGCCTCAAGTTTCTGTCGCAGATCCAACAAACGCAGAAGCTCGAGAGCCTGGGCGTGCTCGCGGGCGGCATCGCCCACGACTTCAACAACTTGCTCATGGCCGTGCTCGGCCACGCCGACCTTGCTCTGGACGCGTTGCCGGCCTCGTCGGCGGCCCGCGAGGATCTAGCGGAGATCCGCCGCGCCGCTCAGCGCGCCACGGAGCTGTGCAAACAGATGCTGGCGTATTCCGGCAAGGGGCGGTTCGTGATTCAGCCGGTCGAGCTGCAGAAGCTGGTCGAGGAGATGCTGCAGATGCTGCGGGTCTCGGTCTCCAAGAACGCGATTCTGAAGCTGAATTTCGCGGCCAACCTGCCCTCGGTCGACGCTGACGCCGCTCAGCTCAGGCAAGTGGTGATGAACCTCATCATCAACGCCTCCGAGGCCATCGGCGAGCGCTCGGGGGTGATCAACCTTTCCACTGGCGCCATGGATTGCGATCGCGCTTACCTTTCGGAGGCTTGGCTGGACGAGCAGCTGGCTGAGGGGATGTACGTGTTCATCGAGGTGGCCGACACGGGCTCGGGCATGGACGCGCTGACCCGTTCTCGCATCTTCGATCCGTTCTTCACGACCAAGTTTACCGGGCGAGGGCTAGGCTTGGCGGCGGTGCTTGGCATCGTCCGCGGCCATCGAGGAGCGATCAAGGTGTACAGTGAGCCGGGCCAAGGGACGACGTTCAAGGTGCTCTTTCCGGTGGGTCTTGGCGCTGACGCCCGCAACGAACCGAGCCAGGTGCGCGGCCTCTATGCGGGCAAGGGCACCGTACTGCTCGTCGACGACGACGAATCGGTGCGGGCGGTGGGCAGGAAGATGCTGGAGCGCATCGGCTTTTTGGTGATTACGGCGGCGGACGGGGCCGAGGCTATCGCGCGTTTTCGCGAGCACAGCGCAGATATCACCTGCGCCATCGTGGACTTGACCATGCCCCACGTCGATGGCGCCGAGACGTTCCGCGAGCTGCGGCGGATGAAGCCGGATGTGCGCGTGATTCTCTCGAGCGGTTACAACGAGCAGGACGTCACGCAGCGCTTCGTTGGCAAGGGCCTGGCCGGCTTCATCCAGAAGCCCTACCAGCTGACCACGCTGGTCAGCGTGCTCAAGGAAGTGCTCGAGAAGAGCCAGGAATGAGCCTGCGGCCGGGCGCCTGCGGCCTCTACTTGCGCCGCTTCCCGGTCCCCCTGCTATAAGCGGGCCCAAGCTGGTCATGCACGCCAAAGTCCTCCCAAGCGTTTCAAGAAACCTGGTCCTTTCGCTGCTCGCTCTCACACTCGGCTGTGACAAGTCAGAGTCGACCGAAGCCGCCAAGCGCGCTGAGCCGGCTGCCTCTGCCTCGAAGGCCGGAGCGCTCGACCCCGAGTTGGCACAGGCCTTCGCGCAGGCCTCTGCATCGCCCACGCCGGGCGCGCCCGGTGCGGCTCCGGCCGGACAAGTGGACGGAGGCCCGCCGGCTGACGGCGTGTTTGCTCCGGGCGCCGCCGACAAGGAGCTGCTGCGCGGCGCGTTGCCGAAGATCACGCTCGGCAGTGAAGGCTCGGCGCCGAGGGTGCAACTCGGACCCAGTCGAGAGCCGGTCAAGCTGAGTGGCACGATTCAGATCGCCCTCCAGAGCGATCCGCGTCAGGGCGCCATTCCGGTGTTGCTCTCGCTACAGATGGAGCCAAAGAAGCGGGACGCGGGCGCGGAAGCGGACAAGCCGGCGGTGTCTCAGGCTGTGATTGTGCGCGTGACGGGGGCGAGAATCGACGCGCCTTCGGTGCCGAAAGACATCGACGAGCAGGTGGCCAAGCTCAAGGGCACCAAGCTGGAGTACAGCGTACTGCCCAGCGGTGGTGGCGCCGGCTTCAGGTTCGACGTGCCGAAAGCCGCGCCGGAGGAGTTCCGCGACGTAGCGCGCTCGCTCTCGGACGTGCTTTCGCTGCTGACGATTCCCTACCCGGACAAACCGCTGGGCGCGGGAGCGTACTTCATGGTGACGAGTCGCGATGACTTCTTGGGCATCGATCTCGTGAGCTACCGGCTGGTCAAGGTGAAGCAGGTCACGGGGAACACCGCGACCATCGAGGTGAATACCAAGCGCTACGCGGCCTCTCGCAGCATCGATTTTCCGGGGCTGCCGCCCGAGATCGAGAAGAACTTGGCCGAGTTTCAGGCCAATTCCGAGGGCGTCCTTGAGCTTCCGGTCGGGGCGCTTCTACCTACGAAGGGCCAGCTGAGCTCCGTGCTCGCCGCTTCGCTCGGTGCCATGGACTCCAAGCAACGGGCGATGCTGCAGTTTCAGGCCCGAGCCCAACTCGACCTGAAGTAGGCACACGAGCCCTAGGTCTCCTAGTGCTCGGCGCGCTCGAGGCCCAAGAGCAGGGGCACCTGGGTCAGGTCGTCTACGGGCTCCGCGCCAGCGGCGATCATGGCCTCGACTCCGACCGAGCCGGTGTAACCCAGAACTCGCATGCCAGCCGCCAAGGCCGCCTTGACTCCGCGCGTGCTGTCCTCCACCACGACGGCGCGGCCGGGCGAGCAACCGGCGTGGTGGGCGGCGAGCAGGAAGAGATCGGGGGCGGGCTTGGGGCGAGCGACCTGAGCGGCCGAAAATATTCGGCCTTCAAAGAGTGGTAGCAGGCCCGTGACGCCCAGCGTGACGCGCATCTTCTCGTGCGAACCCTGCGAGGCGACGGCGACTGCTACGCCCGCGGCTACTAGCTGCTCGACCACCGCCCGGGCACCTGGCACCTCGCGAAGGTCGCGAGCGAACGCTTCGAGCAAGCGGCGTTGGCTTTGCTCGGGCCACGAGGCAGGTACAGCCTTGCCGAGCTTCTGCTCGATTCGCTGGATAACATTGGAAAAAGTGTCACCCAGGAACTCCGCTTTTGCCTCTTCCGCACTCATCTGCCAGCCGAGCTTCGACACGGCCTGAGCCGTGAGACGGGCCGCGATGGGTTCGCTGTCGACGAGCACGCCGTCGCAGTCGAAAATGACGAGGTCGGCGGACCGTGGTGGGGACATGGGGTTCATCCTGAGGCCGGCTCAGCCTGCCTTGCCGTGATAGAGGAGATGAATGCGCGTTCGAGCCTGTTCTCTGGGTCTAGCCTGTTTTTTGGGCGGCGTTGGCTGCGGATCGGAGACGAGCCCGGTCGAGGGCGCTGCCGCTGGCTCGAGCTCGGGCGCGTCGGCGATCGGAGGAATGCCGCTGGGCGGCGCCCAGTCGGCGGCGGGCAGCTCATCGGCCGGGGCCCAGGGCGGCGCCTTGCCGGGTGGCGGCTCGGGCGGGACCAGCGCTGGTGGAGCGAGCGGCGGCGCGGGTGGGGCAGCGGGCTCCGGCGCCGGCTCGGGCGGCGGACCCACGATGTTGTCCGGCACGCCGGTCGTGTTCATCGGCGGCAACGGCAACAATTACCCGCTCCGGGTCTACGATCTGAACAAGACGACGGGCGCACTGACACAACGCGGAGGCGACTTCGACGCCGGCTCCTCGCCTATGTACCTGACCCTGGACCCGACGCGCACGCACCTGTACGCGGCCAACGAGACAGGCGGTCAGGCCGGGGGCATCACCGCGCTCAGCATCAACCCCGATGGTTCACTCACTCAGTTGAACCATGTGCAGAGCAGCGGTGACGACAAGAGCTTCACGCACTTGACCTTGGATCCGAGCGGAAAGTTCGTGCTCGGTGCGAGCTACAATGGCGGAACCGTCTCGGTATTCCCGATCAATCCCGACGGTTCGATGGGTGCCGAGGTCGACAACGTCGCCTTTGGCAACGATGCGAAGGCGCACTGTGTCGCTCTCGACCCGACCGGCAAGTACGTATTCATCCCGACGTTGGGCAACAATCGCGTGGAGCAGCTGAGCCTCAGCGCCACTGGCATCTTATCGGCCAGTACTCCGCCGAACGTGGCGAGCGCTCCGGGCGCAGGGCCCCGCCATATTGCGATTCACCCGAGCGGCAAGCTGGCCTTCGTGATCAACGAGCTTGCAAGCAGCGTGACGCCCTATCAGCTTTCAGCAGCGGGCCTGCTCACCGCGGGCACCACGCTTTCGTCCTTGCCGATCGGCTTCAATGGCGGCAACAGCGGGGCGCACATTGAACTCTCGCCGGACGGCCGCTTCGTCTACGCCTCGAACCGCGGGCACAACAGCATCGTCGTGTTCTCCGCCGATCAGACGACAGGCGCCCTTACGCTCGTGGAACACGAGCCGACGCGCGGCAATACGCCCCGTGACTTCGACGTGGATCCCAACGGCGAGCTGCTAGTCGTCGCCAACCAGGGCAACGCTTTACTCACCGTGTACAAGATTGAAGCCGACGGCGGGCTAACGCCGCTTGGAGAGCCAGTAGCCGGCCCGCCAAACCCAACCGCCGTGCAGATCCACTACCTGCCGTAGCGGCGCCCGCTTGGCGGAAGGGCTCAGAAGCCGAGCTTCTCTTTGCGCTCTTCGGCGCCCGGGTACGGATCGCCCTGCGTGTTCACCACCGGCAGACCCACCGACTTGTCGGCGTTGATCTTGATCCACCCCTTCTTGTCGTCGGGCAGCTGCGTCTCGTCGGAGATGGCCTCCACGGGGCACTCGGGGACGCAGGCTCCACAATCGATGCATTCGTTGGGATCGATGTAGAGCATCTCGGCGTCCCCGTGGAAGCAATCCACCGGGCAAACGGCAACGCAGTCAGTGAAGCGGCAACGCTGGCAATTGTCTGTAACAACGAACGTCATGGGAGCCCGGGATGCTAGTGCCCACGGCCCCAGAAAACAATCGCCTTACTTCCGCTGGCCCAGCGCTGGCTTGCCTTCGCCTAGCACTCGAAGGGAGAGGTGTCTCCCGCGCCGACCCGCACCACCTGGGGCTTCGGGCCGGTCAAATCCACGATGCTGGTCGGAACGGTGCCGCCCGCCCCGGCGTCCAAGACGAGGGCCAAGCCGGGGAACATTCGGTCCACTTCATGGGGATCCGGGTCCGGGGCTTCGCCGTGCCGGGCGGCCGTGCTTGAAATGATCGGTCGACCTAGCTCGGCGGCGATGGCCAGCGCAACCGGGTGCTTGGGGATGCGGACGCCTACGGTACGGCGCGGGGTTTGAATGAGGCGGGGCACCTCGCGCGTGGCCTCGAGGATGAAGCAATACGGGCCGGGCAGGTACTGCTTGAGCACCCGATAGACGCTGTCGTGCATCACCGCGTAGCGCGCGACCTCGCCCAGGCTTTGGCAGACGAACGCCAGCATCTGCGAGCGGTCGATGCCCTTGATTTGATAGAGCTTGTCGACGGCCTTCTTGTTGAAGAGATCGCAGCCCAAGCCGTACACGGTGTCGGTGGGGTAGGCGATGACCTCGCCGGCCTCGAGGGCCTCGACCGCACGTCGGATCTTGCGAGGCTCAGGGTTGTCCGGATTGATCTCGAGAAGCATGACGGGAGGGCGACGATTGGAAGAATAAGCGGCCTGCCTGACCCAGGCCAGAGCCGGCCCGGGTTTCAGGCGTCGGACTCCAGCTCAAGCATTCTCACGCTCTGGGGTGACAGCGGGATTTCGAGCGCGCCGAACCTAGCACGGAAGGACTCCCCGTCCAGCGCATCCACCGCGGCGGTGGCCGGAAAGTCTGCCAGCTGCGCCGTGATCGGGGACGCGCTGGGATTGCTGAGGAACAGCACGCGCGGCGCGCCGTCAGTCGCCTGGTCGCGGTCGCGATCGCGGTCGCGGTCGCAGAACAGGCTGGCGCGCGTGCCCGCTCCGGCGGAGAGCCGGAACGGCGCGTGGCGAAGTGTGAGCTCGGTCAGGGTCGTGGCAAGGTGACTGGCTGGCGTTACTAGGAAGCGTTCGTGACCGGCGAGCGGTGTCACGCCATTGGGTGTCGTGGTCGGAACGCGGGGCCCGAAGCGCAGGTCCTTGCCGCGGGTGGCTGCCGTGCTCAGGACCTCCCAAAGCTCTGCTTCCAGGCCGAAGCCGGGCACCACGAAGCCGAAACGACTCTGCTCGAGCGCGGGACCGGCGGAGTCGCCAGCTGCGACTCGATAGGCGATACCGCGATCTCCGAGCTCCCGATACAGGGCCGTCAAGAAGGCCTCCGCCTCGAAGAGTGCGTCCGCGAACGGCCCGTCTTCTGAGCAAGCGTCGTGGCCCGACAGTCCCAGGATGTCGAAGATTGTCGGACTCAGCGGTCCGAACGCGTGCAGCAGGCGCCTGAGGCGGTGCAGGCTGCGTGGCACGATGACGCAAACGTCCGCGATCTTTTGCAGCTCGAACAGTCGCGTGCGCTTGACTGCCTCGTTCAGGCGCTGCCAAAAATCGGCGGAGGGTCGGCGCGCTCCGAAACGGTCAATCGGCGAGCCAATCCAGCGATCCCGCTCCACTGCCATGTAAAGGCTGAAGCCTCGGATGCCGGCGGCAAGACACGACAACGCGGTGAAACGATTGTCGGCATCGCTTAGGGGCGGAAAGAACGGTGGGAATCCGGCTGCGAGTTCCACGGCGAACGCCGGGTAGCCGAAGGCGTCGGCGCGCGTCGTGACTTCGCTGCTGCGACGTTCGATCACGCCGGCGGATGCCTCGGACGCCACGTGATAGTAGTCGATGCCCACGCAGTCCACGACCGCACCCAGGCGCGAGGGATCGAGCGGCGTCAGCGACGCTCCCATGGGGAGGTTGTGGCAGGTTGGCACCCGTTCGAGCCCCGACTGACTGACAGCTCGTCGAAACGTGCGAAGGGCGGAGGCGATCAGTGCCTCCTGGTGTTCGGCCCAATCCAGCTGGCGCGCGAGCTGCTCAGGACTTCCGCCAGAAAAGCGGCGCGGCGGCTCCAGCTCGAAGTTTTCGGCGGGAAACCCGTAGGTTTGGCTGATCGCTGCCGGGCTCCCATAGGTTCGTTCTAGGTGCGAGCGATAGAGCGCGAGCGCGTCGGCGTGGTAGTCCTGCTCATACACACCGTCGCGGAAGTACAGCGCGCCCTCGTTGTCGATCTGGCAGAGCACGATGGGCCCGTGGGGCCAACTGAGGGGGCCTAGCTCTTCGCCGACACGCTCAAGCCAAGCGCAGGCTTGCTCCAGGAACGCGCGGCTGGCGTAGCTCGGCACCGGGAACGCGAGTGGCGGCGCAGGCAGCACGACGATCTCCCCCGCCGGTGAACGCGCTTGGCAGGCGGGTTCCCACAGCACGCGCATCGGAATGCCGAAGCCGCTGAGCTCCGCGTTGATGTGCGGCCCCGGCCGTACGAGGGCGTACAAGCCGACCTCTTCAGCCAAGCGCAAGAACTTCCTGACGTCCCGCCCGGGCTCGCGCGCGCCGAAGTCGAACTCGCCGCCTTCAAGCTCGTGCACGCTCCAAGGCACGTACGTGTCCACCAGCGTGCAGCCCATGGCGCGCAGCGCCTCGAGCCCGGCGCGCCAGCTCTCGGGCGGGAGCCGCCAATAGTGCATCGCGCCGGAGAGCAGCGGTACCAGCTTAGGCCCAAGCTGCACGCCGCCCAGCACGAGACGCGGCGCTTCTTGTTGGCTGTGGCTGGCCTCTGCGGCTTCCTCGGGGTGACGCGGGGCCGACACGGGCGCACCTTAGCGTATGGCTCGCGCCGTGCCCGCTGGCGGTTTCGCCCCGGCCAGAAATCCGCTACGAAGGCGGCTTGCGGCTAACAGGGAGCCTCATTGCAGCCAGCGCATGGCTTTTGGCCGGTGGCTGTCGCGACGTCGCGCCAACGCGCGTTCCGGTCGCGGAATTTCGCCAGCCGAGGCCTGCCCTGGCCGCGGAAGTTGCCGTTTCGGGCGCGGGTGCCCGGACCGAGCCAACGTCCGTCCCACGTCGCCCAAGCCCCGCGAAGTCGGTCCCCGAGGACCCGAGCGAGGCGCGCCTCGCCGAGCGCTTCCTGCACGCGCGGCCGCTTTCGATCTTGCACGGCAGCGCTTCCTATTATTCCGACGCCCTGGCGGGCAGGAAGACCGCCAGTGGAGCGGTCTACCTGCCCGAGCGGTTTACGGCCGCTCACCGCTCGTTGCCTTTTGGTACGGTACTTCGGATCACTCGGGTGGGCGGAGGGCAGGTTGTCTACGTGCGCGTCAACGATCGCGGACCGTTCGGGCCGCGCGGCCGCATCGTCGACCTTTCGCGGGCGGCAGCGGACGAGCTGGGTATGTTGCGGGCCGGCGTGGTCAAGGTTCGGGTTGAGGTTCTCGAGCACGGTGCGGCGCGCCCGAAGCGACGAAGGCGGCGTTAGTGCGGCTTCGCTACGGAGAGCTATCCGAGGCGGAGTCGCTGGCGCGCGACGCCATTCGCCAACAAGCCGCTGAGGCGTGGTCGTGGTTCGGCGAGCGCCAAATCGCGCGAGCTTGTGCGAGCTTTGCCAAGCTCGACGAGCGCCTCAGCTTGCACGTTGTCGCCGCGGACACGACGGCGCCAGCTCGTTTCGAACTCGCGGTGCTGGAACCAGCTGCCTGGCCGCTGGCAGCGCTCGTGCTGAGTGAGGCGCCGAGCCATCTGGCGGGCACGCTCGCACTCGGTCGGAGTGCCGAGAGCGTGTCCGAAGCACTCAGCGAGGTGACTCGGTCGCACGGTGTTTCACTCGGGCGAAGCTCGTTTCGGGCCGGTTTTGGCCGCGGTCACCTGCTTGAGATCACGCTCGCGATACCGGGCGGGGCGGGCGCTGAGACTGAGCAAATCGCCGCCGAAGCGCTGGTTCGTCGCGTGCTGGGCGATCGGGTCTTCGAGACGTGGGTCGGGACGGTGCACGCCGTGCCGGCGCCGCGCGGTGGTCCACTGCGCGTGCTCGACACGCCGGCGTCGAGCGCTGGAATTCAACTTCAAGACTTGTTCGCGACGGTGGCGGCCGCCGCGTGTGGCGTGTTGTCGGGGCTTCTGCCTGAGCCGCTCGCAAGCTCGACGACAACAGAGACGTGGACGCTGCTCGAGATTGAACCGCTCGCTCCAGGGCGTGGCTCGAGCAAGGACGACTTGATGCTGGCCAGCAGCTGTACGCCGGAGCTGCTTCGGTGCTTCCTAGACGGAGCGCCATGCTCCTCCTGTCGCTTCTCGCGTGTCGGCGAACGCTTCCTGTATCTGAGCTACGCCGACGCCGACGCGCCTGGCGAAGCGCGCGTCGCGCGTCGTGCGTTGGTCGAGGCTTGCGTCTCCGAGGCGCTGGCGGGGTTTGGTGCGGTGACGGGCGTGGGCTTGGGGTTGCAGACGACGTACATCGACTTTGCGCTCAGCGATCTCGATCAGGGACTGCCTCGTCTCGTTCTCGCACTGCGCAAGTGCCGTCTGCCGGAACAGAGCTTCGTTCAGTTCTTTGACACTGAACTGGTCGAAGAATGGCTATCTATTTGGCCCAACGTCGCGCTTCCCTTGGGCTGAGCTTGCCGAGCGCTCGAGTTCGGCTATACAGGGCTCCTCGAAGAGTCGAGTCATGAGCCACGTTTTAAGAAGACTCATCGCGGCGCCGGTGCTGCCACTGGCGCTGTGCTTCGCTACTCTGGCCTTCGCAGAGTCGAATCATGCGGCCTGGGTGCGGGCCGCGCTGGACGCTTTGCCCTGTTATCACGAGGATCGCGAAGCCCTCGCCGACAAGAGCGACCAGCTCGAGCTGATCGCCGCCAGCATCGCCGAGGCAAGCCGGGACGCTCCGCGCCCGCCGCGCGAGTGGGCGGCCTTGCTGATGACGGTCGGCTACCACGAAAGCGCATTTTCTCTGCGCATCCAACGCGGGGCGTGTCGTCCGCACGAGTGCGACCGCGGTCGCGCGCGCTCTGCCTGGCAGATGCACAAAAACGTTTTCACCGAGCCCGTTTGGGAACGCCTGCACGGGGTCGAGCATACGGCGGTGCAGGTTCAGGCCGCTTCCCAGGCGCTGAAGCGCGCCTATTTTACCTGCCATAGGAGCGGCACGCCTTGGCTCCGCGCGACGCTCAACGCCTATGCCGGTCGCCGCTGTGGCTCCGAATGGCCGGGGCTCGACCAGCGACTGGCCACCTTCGCAGCGCTCACTCGAGTTTCGACTCCGCGCAAGGCCCCACGGCCGAGCCAGCCACCAGAAAGCTCATGGCGCGGGGAGCGTGGCACCTTTGGCCTGCAGGCGTTCGAAGACGCCCATTTCCCGGAGCTCTTCGCACAGCTTTCTGAGCGCAAGCTCGGGCGCGCCGCGCCAGCGCAGCTCGTCGAGCCGTTCGGGCAGCGGGACGTCGCGGCGCAGCGTCGCCAGCTGTCGATACAGTAGCGCAGGCTCGCGCGCCGCTTCCAAGCTGCTGGAGAGTGCCGCGGCACCGCGCACGGTCACGCTCCACTGACTGCTCTGCGCGGGGATGGCTTCCAGCTTGCCGTAGTGACCAAGTACGGCGGCGGCAGACTTCGCGCCCCAGCGTGCGATGCCGGGAATGCCGTCCGCGCTGTCGCCGACGAGCGCGAGGTAATCGGGAATGGAACTCGGGCTCACTCCGAACTTTCTAATGACGCCAGCTTCGTCGAGCCAACTATCGCGCAAGCGATCCCAACACACGATGCGTTCGCCCACCACGCACTGGGCGAGATCCTTGTCGGGCGATGCGATCACGATCCGCGTGAGCTCGGGCGCGCCTTCGAACAGCCGGCACGCGCTAGCTAGCGCGTCGTCCGCCTCGAACTCGAGCATGGGCCAGGTGACCATGCCCAGCGCTAGCGTGACGCGCTCCGCCCACGCGAACTGCGCGTAGAGTTCGGGCTCGATGCCTTCGCCGGTCTTGTAGCCAGCGAAGAGCTGGTTCCTGAAGGACTCGATCACGTGGTCGAAGGCGCAGGCCACGTGAGTCACCTTTCCGCTCGTCAGAAGCGCGGCGAAGCCTCGAAGCAGCCCGCGGGCGGCGCCCACCTCGAGGCCCGCGTCGCTCTGGGACTTGGGCATGGCGAAGTAGGCTCGTAACAGCTCGAAGGTACCGTCGATGAGGTGCAGCTCCACGCGAAGCGAAGCTAGCGCCCCTGGTCGCCCGGCGCGATGC
>JANNWK010000056.1:0-1623 GCA_031408355.1 Myxococcales bacterium | reverse complement strand
TGAACCTGGTCTACGTCAACGCGCTGCGCGCGGCCGGCGACGTGCGCTGGCCGGTGGCGGTGGCGGCGCTGTCGATGAGCGTGGTGATGGCCGGCGGCGCCTGGCTACTGGGTAGCGTGATGGGCCTCGGCCTCATCTGCGTCTGGATCGCGCTGGTCGCCGACGAGTGGCTGCGCGGGCTGGCCATGGCGTGGCGCTGGCATGGCGGGGCGTGGCAGGCGCGGGCAAAGTTGGCGGCCGCGTAACGCTGCCGCATTGGCGATCAACCGTCTCGCCAATAGTTCGGCTTACGGCGGTGGTGGGCCACGGCGAGCACCGTGACGGTGGCGCCGGTCACTTCGTAGAAGACCGAGAAGGGAAAGCGTCGGAGCACGCGATGGCGGTTGCCATCTTCATCCTGGGGCCGGCTCAGCGGCGCCGCGCCGATACGCTCAATCGATTGGAGAACCTGCTCCCTAAAGCCATCGGCTAGCAGAGCGTTGCGTTCGCGGTACCAGAGAAACGCGTCGCTGATGTCACTCTCGGCGGCCGGGGCGACGACGACACTGAAGTCAGTCACAACGCATTCAGGCGGGCCCGTACCTCGGCCCAAGGCAAGGCCTGCGAGGCGCCGCAGAGAAGCGCATGTTTGCGCTGGCGAATCTCGTTCGCCCAAGCCTTGGTGGCCGCAGCCTCATCGTCACCGTCAAGGCTGTCGAGCAGCGCAGCGATCACGGCCGAGCGCTCGTCGGGCGCAAGCGCGAGCGCTTCATCGATGAGGTGATCAACGCGGGCATTCATGAAACAAAGCTTAGCAGCAGTGACGGCAGTTCGGCGGTGGTGAGGCGCTCACCGCGCTCGGTTACGCTCCGCCCGCCTTCCACCGACCCGCCCCCGCCTTGAACCAACCCGCGCTCTCCGCCTTTATCTGGTCCGTCGCCGACCTGCTGCGGGGCGACTACAAGCAGTCTGAGTACGGCCGCGTGATCCTGCCGTTCACCGTGTTGCGCCGGCTCGACTGCGTGCTCGCCACCACCAAGGCCAAGGTACTGGCAGAGCAAGCCAAGCGCATCAACGCCGGCACCAACCCCGAGCCGTTCCTGCTGCGCATCTCGGGCTGCGGCTTCTACAACGCGTCGAACTTCGACCTGGCCACGCTGCTGGGCGACCCCGACCAAGTTCGCCAGAACTTGCTGGACTACATCAACGCCTTCAGCCCCGCCGCGCGCGACATCTTTGAGCGCTTCGACTTTGCCGCGCAGATCGAGCGCTTGGCCAAGTCGGGCCTGCTCTACCAGGTGACCGAACGCTTTGCCAACGTCAACCTGCACCCCGGCAGCGTCAGCAACGCGCAGATGGGCGGCGTGTTCGAAGAGCTGATTCGCAAGTTCGCCGAAATCTCCAACGAGACGGCCGGTGAGCACTTCACCCCGCGCGAGGTGATTCGCCTGATGGTGAACCTGCTGTTCGTGGAAGACGACGACCTGCTGCAGAACAACGCCGTGGTGCGCACCATCTACGACCCCACGGCCGGCACCGGCGGCATGCTGTCGGTGGGTGCTGAGCACCTGACGGCCATGAACCCGCGCTCGCGCGTGAGCCTGTTTGGCCAGGAACTCAACGACGAGTCCTACGCCATCTGCA
>JANNWK010000055.1:0-1555 GCA_031408355.1 Myxococcales bacterium | reverse complement strand
CGCGAGCCCGATGCCGACCACGGTCGACACCTACGCGGGAACCGGGCTGATTGGCTTTGATGATGGGGCCGCTGCAACCGCGACGTTCAACCACCCAGCGGACGTGCTGGCGGCACCCGAGGGGCTCTACGTGGCGGATGTGGACAACGGAGCCATCCGATTAATCGATGGGGCGGGCGTCGTGACTACCGTCACCGGTCGAGCCGGCTTGGGCTTTCGCGACGGACCGCCGCTCACGGCGCAGCTTCGTCATCCCATCGAGTTAGCGCGCGACCCGCAAGGGCGAATCTTGGTGGCCGACAATTGGAACCACGCGATTCGCCGCATCGAGCTAGACGGAGCGCTCACTACGTTGGCCGGCACCGGTACTGCGGGCTACTCGGAGGGGATGGGCAACGCAGCCCAGTTCGCTGAGCCGCAGGGCATCGCGGTCGATGGCTCCGGAGTGGTGTTCGTTGCGGACAAGAACAATCGCGTGATCCGTCGAATTGCCACGGACGGTTCGACTTCCCTGTATTGCGGCCAACCGGGCAACGCTGCGATCGTCGATGGATCGTGCTCTGGCGCCGCCAGCTTTGAGTTTCCTACGGGGCTCGAGCTGGGCGGCGACGGAAATATTTATGTGGGCGAGTGGGGTCAGCATGCCATCCGCAAGATCACGCCGAACGGCGACGTTACGACCGTGCTCGGCAGCCCCGGCGTTCGGGGCTGGGCCGATGGTCCCGCAGCGATCGCGATCCTGAGCCACCCTTCCGCGGTGCGTTGGGACGCGTCGCGAAATATCCTCTGGTTTCTGGATCATGATGGCGGACACAGGCTACGTCAGTTTGACGGCGCGACCGCGACGACCCTATTCGGGCCCAAGGACGCTGCCTACGTCCAAGCCAGTTTCCAGGATGGTGCGGACCCGCGCTTCTCGTATCCGGAGGGCTTGACGGTGACGGCGAACGGCGTCCTCTACATCGCCGATCTGGGAAACAACCGCATCCGCCGAGCCTACTAGGCCTTGGCTAGCACCACGCCCGAAGCGTGAGATACCCCGACGCATGAAGCGCCTAGGCGGAACGAGAACGGCCGTTCTGGCCTTCGGTTGGATCAGCCTCGCCTTTGCGACCGCTTCGGCCTGTACGGGGCGCGACACTCGCGCAACGGCACCCAAAGCCCAAGGCTCGACCGGGAGCGCTCCGGTCGCGCCGTTGTCCACGGTGCCTTCCGCCGCGCCGCCGGCAGCCGGACCAGTAACGCAGAGCGAGCACCCCGCGACCCTCGCCGAGCCGCCGCCTGAATCACAGCCGCAGCAGGTGGACCCGCCCGGATCAACGCGCGGCACGATCGCTTGTGGCCAGGAGCGTTGCACGGCGGGCAAGCAAGTCTGCGCGCTCGACAACTTGAAGTGGCATTGCATCGAAGGGCAACCCGCTTCTAGCGCACTGTACTGCGACGACGGGACCGACTGCGGACCGGGCCTGACCTGTTGCGACGTCGGAGCCAGCTCCGAGCGTGCCCAGCTGTGTTCGACTCGGCACGGGCCGACTAGCCGTTGCGCCTTCGAGGT
>JANNWK010000054.1:0-1538 GCA_031408355.1 Myxococcales bacterium | reverse complement strand
TTCGACAACGTGACGGTCGGCGAACTCTCACCGACTCTGCTGGACCGGTACATCACGGCGGCGCAGCGGATCAGCCGGCTGGCAGTCGGCACACCCGAGCGCGCCCCAGGCGGCGACACGCTGCGCCTGCCACCCGATCGTTCGCAAGAAGCCTGGGTCGACGGCCTGCCCTTGGGCACCCGCGGCGGCGCGGTGTTCCGCTACACCTTCCCGCGTGATGGCGGTTACGACCTGCGCATCCGCTTGATGCGTGACCGGGATGAAAAAGTCGAAGGACTGAAACGCTCGCACACGCTGGTGGTGCTGTTGGATGATCGCCAGGTTCAGACCTTCACCGTGACGCCCGCCAAGGGCGAGGATCACAGTCGCGTGGACGAACACCTGACGTTGCGCTTGGCGGCGACCGCCGGACCACGCCGACTCGGCGTCACGTTCATCCAAAAAGACAGTTCGTTGGAGGAGACGCTGCGTGAGCCGTACGACTCGCACTTCAACGCGTATCGCCATCCACGGCTGACGCCGGCAATTTTTCAGGTGTCGATCACCGGTCCCTATGATTCGACGACGCCTGGGGAATCGCCCAGCCGGCAACGGGTTTTCAGCGTTCGTCCAAAGAGCGAGAGCGAAGAAACCGCCAGCGCGCGGCAGATTATCGCCACGCTGATGCGCCGCGCTTACCGCCGTCCGGTGACGGCCAACGAGATCGATCGCATCCTGAAGTTTTACGCCGACGTCCGCGCTCAGGGCGATTTCGAACGCGGCATCGAAGCGGCGTTGAGCGCCATCCTGATCAGCCGCGACTTCCTCTTCCGCATCGAACGCGAGCCGGCGAATGTGCCGCCGAAGACCGCGTATGCGGTGGATGCCGTGCAACTGGCGTCGCGCCTGTCGTACTTCCTGTGGAGCAGCATTCCCGACGATGAACTGCTGGCCGTGGCTGAGCGCGGCGACCTGCTGCGTGAGGACGTGCTGATCCAGCAAACGCGACGCATGCTGGCGGATCCGCGCTCAGCGGCGCTGGTGGAGAACTTCGCCAGCCAATGGCTGCACCTGCGCAACCTGGCATCGGCCTCGCCCGACGCGCGGCTGTTCCCGGATTTCGACGACAACCTGCGCCAAGCCATGCGGCAGGAGACCGAACTGCTGTTCAACGAGGTCATGCGCGAGGACCGCAACGTCATCGATCTGCTGGTGTCCAACCACACGTGGCTCAACGAACGTCTGGCCAACCATTACGGCATCCCGCAGGTCAAGGGCGCGCACTTCCGCCGCGTCGAGCTGCCGAAGGATTCCCAGCGCGGTGGTTTGCTCCGCCATGCGAGCGTGTTGACGCTGACGTCATATGCGACGCGCACCTCACCGGTGATCCGCGGCAAATGGGTGCTCGACAATCTGCTGGGCACGCCGCCGCCGCCGCCCGCGCCAGATGTCCCATCGCTTGAGAGCAACGCGGTGTCGGCCAACTTGCCGGTGCGCGCCCGCTTGGCGGCGCATCGCGCTGATCCCACCTGCGCCAGTTGCCACGATGTCATGGATCC
>JANNWK010000053.1:0-5863 GCA_031408355.1 Myxococcales bacterium | reverse complement strand
CGGAACTCCGTGACAGCTTGCCCAGCCTTCTCGACGACGCCTACACCCTCGTGGCCAAGAATGCGCCCTGGCTGACAACTCGGCACGTCACCCTTGAGAATGTGCAGATCGGTTCCGCAGATTGTCGTTCTCGTTATCCTGACGATCGCGTCGGTGGGCACAGCGATCTCCGGCTTTGCACGATCTTCCAAAGCCTTTTTTGTCGGACCCCGGTAAACGAGAGCTTTCACGGTTGGAGGCCCTGCACGTTTCGCGCCGCGCGTGGCTGCGCACGTCAAGCAGCCGTCTTCAGGACCCTTCCGGACGCACAAGAACGCCCCAGTCGTGGCGTTCTTGCGCCGATCGTCCTGCGCGCGCCCCGCTGTACAGAGCCCAGGCAGTGGCACACACCCTGCACTACTCGTACGACCGTCGCTCTCACATCAGCGGAAGATCGAACCAAGGCCACGAATGACGAAGCCGGCTGATAGGCCCACGACTGACACCGCATGGCACGCCCGATCCGCCGACGAAACAGCAAGCGACTTGCGCTCGGACGTCGCGCGTGGCCTTGGCAGCGGAGACGCGGCCGAACGGCTCACTCGACACGGTCCCAACGCCCTCGGCGCGACGAAGCCGCGAGCCTCGTTCACGATTCTTGTTCATCAGTTCCGCAGCCTCATCGTGGGACTGCTCCTTGCCGCTGGTGGTGTCGCACTCGCGCTCGGTGAGGTCATCGAAGCGGTCGCGATCCTGGTCGTCATTGTGCTCAACGCCGTCATCGGCTTTGTCACGGAGTGGAAAGCCGCGAGAGCACTTGAGGGGCTCCGCAGGCAGGCAGTCTCCGTGGCCCGCGTCTTGCGCGACGGCGAGGAACGGCAGATCCCGGCGGAAGAATTGGTGCCTGGCGATGTGGTACTGCTCGGAGCAGGAGACCGCGTTCCCGCCGACGGTCGTGTGATAGAGCAGGTCCGACTACAGGTCGACGAAGCGGCGTTGACGGGCGAGTCGTTGCCGGTTGCGAAATCCGCCGACGCGGTCGCAGATCCCGAGGCGCCGCTCGGCGACAGGGTGAGCATGGCGTATCTAGGCACCGCGATCGGCGACGGCCGAGGAAAGCTGATTGTCACCTCAACCGGCGCGCACACGGAGATGGGCAAGATCGGTACGCTCATCGAGGGAGTGGGCGAACACAGCACGCCCCTCGAAGTGAAGCTCGCACAGCTCAGTCGCGCCCTGCTCGTCATCGTGCTCGTGCTCTGCGCCATCATTGTGTTTGTCGGTTGGCTCCGAGGCAACGGCTTGCTCTTTATGGTCGAGGTCGGCATATCGCTCGCCATCGCCGCGGTCCCCGAAGGCCTTCTGGCAGTGACGACAATGACGCTCGCCGTGGGGATGCAGCGAATGGCCAAGCTGAACGCACTCGTTCGTCGTCTTCCGGCCGTCGAGTCGCTCGGTTCGACCACAGTGATTTGTTCCGACAAGACGGGGACGTTGACGCGGAACGAGATGACAGTCCGTGCCTATGATGTCGCCGGTCGGCGCGTGGAGGTCACAGGTACGGGGTACACGGCTGAGGGCGAATTCAGGGTCGACGCGAAAAAGATCGAGCCTATAGCCGAGGCGGAGGGGCCACTGCAGCTCGCGCTCCGCATCGGTGCGCTCTGCAACGATGCGAAGCTCGAGCACTCAGGCGACGGCATCACGGTGCTCGGCGATCCGACCGAAGCCGCGCTCATCGTCGCAGCGGAAAAGGCCGGTTTAGACCAAGCCGCCATGGAGCGTGACTACCCGCGCACGGGGGAGATCCCCTTCAGTAGCGAGAGCAAGCGCATGGCAACAGTGCACACCGCACCCGACGGTCACTCCGTGGCCTACGTAAAGGGTTCACCTGCGGCAGTGCTAGAGGCGAGCGTGTCCGTGCTCGGCCCGGGCGGCGTCAGCCCCATGTCAGAGGATGCACGTACGCAGGGTCGCGCGACGAACGACACGTTGGCCGCGACGGCGTTGCGCGTGCTGGGACTCGCCTACCGCGATCTGCCCGCCCAACACAGCGAACAGGACCTCACCCGTGAGTTGACCTTCGTCGGCTTGGTGGGCATGATCGATCCGTTGCGCGACGGGGCCCGAGGCACCATCGACATCTGCCGCACGGCAGGGATCCGCACCGTCATGCTCACTGGCGATCAGCAGGCCACCGCGTCAGAGATCGCGCGCCAGCTGGGGCTCGACCGCGACGCTTCAGGCAAGCCGCTGCGCGCCGTGCACGCACGTGAGCTACATGGCCTGGATGCAGATGGCTGGCTGAGGGTGGTCAAGGACGCCGCGGTCTTCGCTCGCGTATCGCCCGAGCACAAACTGCAGATCGTCGACGCGCTCCAACGTCTTGGTCACGTCGTCGCGATGACGGGCGATGGCGTGAACGACGCGCCCGCCCTCCGGAAAGCGGACATCGGGATCGCCATGGGCATCAGGGGCACCGATGTCGCGAAGGAGGCTGCCGCCATGGTCATCACCGATGACAACTTCTCCACCATCGTCAGCGCGGTTGAGCAAGGACGCATCATTGTCCACAACATCCGCCGCTTCATCCACTACCTGTTTTCGTGCAACTTTGCTGAGATTCTGACAGTATTCGGTGCGATCATGCTCGGCTGGCCACTACCGCTCGGTGTACTGCAGATCCTCTGGCTCAATCTGGTCACCGACATCTTCCCGGCGATGGCGCTCGCGCTCGAGCCGTCAGCCCCCGATGTGATGAAGCGGCCACCGCGTGACCCCAAAGAACCGCTCATGACGCCACGCTTTGGGTGGCTGATCGTCTGGCAAGGCGTGTTGCTCAGCGGCTGCACACTCGCGACGTTCGCCATCGGCATGCGACGCTACGGCGCGGAAGGCAATGGGCTTCGGCACGCCGTCACGATCGCCTTCATGACGCTGGCACTATCGCAGACCTTTCACGCCTTCAGCGCGCGCTCTCGGTCGCGCTCGATATTCACGGCCCGCCTCTTCACCAACGGCTGGCTCTGGGGAGCGACACTCATCTGCGTGCTCTTGCAGCTCGCCGCCGTCAACGTCCCCTGGCTGCGGGATGTTCTGCACACCGCACCGCTCACGGGTAATGACTGGGGGCTGATTGCGGCGGGTTCCCTGCTACCGGTCGCCGTCGTGGAGCTCGTCAAACTGCTACGGCGACGGCCCGAACGCGAGACGCCCGATGCGAGCGCCGAGCCAGCGCCGGTTCGGATTGCGAGCGCGGATGTAGCAGCCTCCACCACCGCAGCCGTTCTTGAAACGGAGGGAGTGAAGCTTGCCTCTGGTGGATGACTCGACGACCCGTCTCCTCATCGATGCCGCGCTGGCTATCGGTATCGGCCTATTCATTGGTCTCGAGCGCGAACACAGCGACGTCTCGGGGCATCCCCCCGAAGGCGATGCTGGTGCGCATCAGGAGTCGCTGCTCGGGGTCAGAACGTTCGCCCTGCTGGCCCTTTTCGGCTGGGTGAGCGCCTACGCTGCGGGGGCCCATTCCTGGCTCCCCGTAGCCGCGCTCGTCGTCGCCGGCTGCCTGGTTGTGCTGGCTGCCTTCCGAGAACGCGAACACGGCCGTGGGCTGACAACCGAGATGGCTGCGCTGACGACTCTCATGCTTGGGATGCTGGTGCATCATCAGCGCGCCATCGCTGTCGCACTCGCCTTGGCTACGACGCTCCTGCTCATATCCAAGCCCTGGTTTCGGGCGCTCGTGCCACGTATGCGGCGCGTGGATCTGACCTCGACCCTCCAGCTACTCATTCTCCTGGCGATTGTTCTGCCTCTGTTGCCGGAGGAGGCCCACGACCCTTGGCGAGTGCTATCGCCGCGCCGGATTGGCATCTTCGTCGCTCTCATCGCGGGTCTCGGCTACGTCGGCTACGTCGTCAATCGACTGCTCGGCGGACGGCGCGGCGCCGGCCTCACGGGGCTCGTCGGAGGACTCGTCAGCTCGACTGCCGTCACGGTGGCGATGGCCCAGCACGCTCGCCATACGCCCAGCATGGTGCTGCCAGGCCAGCTCGCCACGCTGATTGCCAGCACCGTCATGCTGGCCCGCGTGCTCGTGGTCTCCGCCCTCATCAACGTGACCGTCACGCGAACACTCGCCTTGCCCCTCGGGGCGATGGCCGTATGCATGATGGCGGGTGTGCTGTGGAAGTGGCGGGCCCTCAAGCTCATTGACCCGAAATCAAGCGACGCCGGCGAGCTGGAGCTCAAGAACCCGTTCTCGCTGCTCCCCGCCCTGACCTGGGGCGTTCTGTTCGCTGCCATCCTCGTGGCCTCGGCGGTGGCTCGAACAGCCTTCGGAGATTCCGGGTTTGTCACCACCGCAGCCATCTCGGGGTTCATGGACGTGGACGCGGTCACGCTCGCGGCCACCCGCCTTGCTGCCGGCGGCGAGATCGGCATGGACGTCGCGGCGCTCAGCATCACCGTTGCGGTGGCGAGCAACACCATCGTGAAGGGCGTAATCTCGTGGGTGAGCGGAGCTCGCGACTTCGGCGCTGATATCGCGAAGGTGTTTGGAGCCGCCATGGTCGCGGGTCTGCTCGTCGCGGTCGGGATGGCGCTCCTATGAGGCTCGGATTGCCCCCGAGCTGCCGTGCTGGCGGATCACGTTGAAAAGGGGAACGACACGCCGTCGCCCAGCTACCAGTCGCCAAGCTTCTCGAGCACGCCGCGCCGCCTGACGATGTTCTTGTAGTCCCATTGGATCGTCTTGGCCTTGCGGAGCCAGCGCTTCAGGTCACGCGCCTTGAGCTGCGCCGCATCGGTGATGCGAAGCTCCGCGGCCTTGAACTTGCCCTCGGGGTGGAGGCCCGGCTCGTCGAAGGATTGGCCGCTCCAGAACAGAAGCTGGACATCCTTCTTGCGCACCCAGTAACCGACGATCGGGTTTCCATCGAGGAACCACACGGGGCCCCCGTGCCAGACCCGGCTCTCGCCGCCCTTGAGGCCCGCGTCGATCCCCTCGGCGAGTGCGTCGCAGAGGCTGCGAGCGTCGTCCTTCTGGGCAGCGTTGTACTTTCTAACGTCTTGGTGCATGGGCTTGGCCTAGCTCCTAGTGTGTGCGGGAGATCAGCCTCTTCTTCAATAGCGCGGCGCCCGGGCGCCAGCCGCCTCCCAAGAATAGTCAATGGATCGGTTGACAATTATCGACATCGGCTGATAGATATTCAACCCAATGGTTGAGTCCAGGTCCGACCACCTCGATCACGTCTTTCGCGCGCTCGCTCACCCCGTGCGCCGTGAAATCCTGCGTCAAATTGCGCGTGAGGAACGGACGATCACGGAGCTCGCCGCGCCGTTCGAGATGTCACTGGAGGCCGTGTCCAAGCACATTCAGGTGCTTGAGCGCGCACACCTGCTGCGGCGAAGACGCTCCGGCCGCGTTCACCGCTGCCGGCTCGGACCCGCTCCGCTAAAAGACGTAGCGAAGGTCTTGGTCGAGCTGTCGGGCCTCTGGAACAAGCGGTTGGACGCGCTCGAACAGCTCCTGGGTGAGCTAGAAATGAATAGGGTCGAAGGAGTAGTCGATGCCGAGGGATAACGGAATTTCAGTGACGCGCTTCTTGCAAGCGCGGCGCGAGCGGGTGTTCGATGCCTGGACGCGCCCCGAGCTGATGGCGCGCTGGTTCTTCCCGGGCGTTGGCTGGACGGTGGCGGTCACGTCGGACCTGCAGGTGGGTGGGCGCTACGAGGTTGCGATGCGGGATGCCGAAGGCGGCGGGCATCTCCAGTTCGGCGTGTACCGCGAGATCGCACCGGTATCGCGACTGGTGTTTACGTGGAGCTGCCCCGCGCTTGCGGTCGTCGACAGCATCGTGACGGTGGACCTAATCGATCA
>JANNWK010000052.1:0-2703 GCA_031408355.1 Myxococcales bacterium | reverse complement strand
GCGCGCCCACGCACCTCCCGCAAGTCGTCAAGCCATGCGGCGAACCCGGCCGACTTGCGGATCTCGAACACAGAACAACTGTATCCCCGTGGCTACAGTTCGTCAAGTCGGGAGTGGAGGGAGCTTTGGAGCCGCTCGAAGGCTACGTCGCATGACCCGCAAGAAGATGCCGACCACATCCCACGGGGAGCGAAGGCTCCAAGAGACCGCCTTCGCGTCACTGCGCACCGCGGGACGGCTGGGCGGCGGCATGGTGTCGGCTGCTTTGGGGCCACGCTCTCAACTGTCGTCGTCGATGTCCGAGCGGCGCAGCTGCCGGGTTCCCTCGAACACGGTCAGGACCCATAGGTACTGGCCGTCGGTTCGATACACGATGCGGTAGCTGCGCAAGTAGGTTTCGCGAATGTCCGCCTGCCCAAGCTCCGGAACAATTCTGCCGAGAAGTGGCGCCTCGGCTGCCAAATCTGCGTGTTCCAAGATCCGCCCGATCCAGCGTTCAGCGGCGTCCCGGTTGTCGGCTGCGATGTGAGCGAAGATTGCGCCCAGATCCGTGCGAGCGCGTTGGGACCAGCCTACTGCCAAGCGATCGGTCCGAACTCCGCTTCGAACGACTTCTTGAGCTCTTGGCTCGTGAGGACGCGTCCCGCGTTGACGTCCGCAAGTCCTTCGCTAATCGCCGCCAAAAAGCGCCGGTGTTCACGCAGCGCGGCAAACTCGGTTGCCCCTATGAGCACGGCGGCGGGTTCGCCTCCTTGCAGAACCACGACGGCATCACCCGTATCGTGCACCCCTCTCACCAGCTCTTCGGCTCTCTCCGAAAGCTCTGTGGTCGAGACAGGCGCTTTTTCGCTAGCCATGCTCGAAAACTAGCAGCAGGTCCGCACGACGTCGAGCTGCGGTGCAGGTGTTGCGCCAGGGTCGGTCGCTCGCCCGCTGCCCAAACGCTGCCTAAACCCAGTCGATTCACGTCGACCAGCGGAGAGAGAGATCCAAACCCATTTCGCTTTCATTTTCACGGCGCCGGCTCGCAAAGTCGCGTGCCGCTTAAGGTTCTTGCCAACGCCGTTCACAGGGTTCTGCCCACCGACGCTGAATGGGAGTACTCGGCCCGCGCCCGGCGGTCATCAGTTGAATCGTGAACGGCCGACGCGACAAGGCATCAAGCCGGGGCCGTGAGGAAGCGCACGATGAGTTCCGTTACCTCGTCAACCAGGATGGGGTCGTCCACTCCGGGCGGGCTTTCCAGCAAGTACGCCAGCATCGTCGCCCGCACCGACTGGTAGATTACGAAGGAGGCGGCCTCCAGGTTGGCTCGACGAATGCGCGGCCCAGCCAGCGTTAGAAACGCCCGGATGCTCGAGACGATGCGCGCGTCGAAGGCTTGTACCCGTTCAGCCGGCGTGACGCGCAAGCCCTCCACGGCCAGCACGCGGTGCAGAGCGGGGGCTGCACGGTAGAGACGCAGCAGCTCCTCCACGACGGCTCGCGCCAGGCTCTGATCGGATGAGTGATGCGGGTTGGAGAGCACCCCTTGGAGCACGACCATGGCGCGCTCGAACTCGCGGTCCTGCAGCGCGTTGAGGATGGCGTCGCGATGAGCAAAGTATTGGTACAGCGTACCCACGCTCACGCCCGCTACCTCCGCGATGCGCGACGTAGTCAAATACGCCAAACCCTCTCGCTCCAAAACCCGAACCGCCGCGTCCAGAATGACGCTGACCGTCGCGCGCGAACGTGGCTGTTGTGGCTGATTTCTAGCGGTCCGGAGCGGTGCGCGTCGAGTCATTGGAAACCTGAAACGTACGCGAATGGTGCGATGTTTCCGAGCAGGGCATGCTGGTCGTGTCGCTCGCAATGCACGCGAAGCAATCTACCACGGGTAAAGAATATGCAGCTCCGCTTTGTCGAAGACAGACGCACATTGGCCTGGGCCTTCGTGCTCCTCCCGCTGGTGCCGCTGCTCGCCTACGCAAAGCCGCAGCTCTTGCCGTGGCTCGCTCCGCTCGCGCTCTACTGCTCGTATTGTGCGGGGGTTCTGGCGCACAATCACAACCACTGCCCGGTCTTCGTTTCACGCCGTGTCAACCTCGCCTACGGCGCTTGGCTCTCCTTCTTCTACGGTTTTCCGCTTTTCGGCTGGGTCCCCACGCACAATCAGAACCACCATCGCTACCTGAACGCCGCGGCCGACGTAGCGTGTACCAGTAGGCACGCCAGCAAAGACACGCTGCTCGCCGCACTCAGCTATCCGCTCGCCTGCAGTCGCTGGCAGTTGCCACTGGTTTGGCGCTACGCCCGCGCCGCGTTTACCAGCCGACCGGCGCGAAGGCCGCGGCGCGAGCGCGTGCTTCTGGAGTGCTCGGTCGTTCTGCTCGGACATCTTGGCGCATGCGCGCTCGCCTGCAGCCTTCACGGCCCGGCCCTGGGTGCGATGGTCTATCTCGGCGCGGTCGGCGTTCCGGCCTTACTCGCCACGTACTGGATGATGCTGACGAACTACCTCCAGCACGTGGGCTGCGACGCTGACTCCGCTCACGACCATTCCCGCAACTTCGTGGCTCCGTTCTGGAATTGGTTCGTCTTCGACAACGGCCTGCACACCGTGCACCACGAAAACCCCGGGTTGCATTGGAGCCGCTACCGCGCCCTCCACGAGCTCACACGCCCGTTGATTCAACCCCAGCTCAATCACGCCTCCCTGCT
>JANNWK010000051.1:0-4546 GCA_031408355.1 Myxococcales bacterium | reverse complement strand
TGATGGGCGGCGTTCGCAGCCTTTGGCGGCCCCCACGCGGCCCGCTCAAGGGCGCGACGGTGCGCCTTGAGCGTCCGGTGAAACGCCTCAATGGAGGAGAAGAGGCGCTTCTGCAGGTTCACGAGAACCAAGCCCTGGGCCGCGCGCTGCTTCGGCGGCAGCGCCGCGAGCCGCGCGTCCCGGGCCTCCCAGTACTCGTCGAGCAACGTCGCAAGCGCGAGCTCCGGCGCGTCGGTGGGCAAGCCCTGAAGGTCGACCTTAATGATTTTACGGATCGGAAAACCACCTGAGATCTCACGGAGGTCAGCCTTGAGGCGCCGCACCATCACCTCGTCGCGGAGCTTCGGCTCGACGGGGGTACCGCGCACGAAGCGCTGCGGGTCGAGGATCTCGAGCAGCGCCGAGAAGCTGTTGGAGAGGCCGTTGTGCGGCGTCGCCGAAAGGAAGAGGCGGTGTTCGAAGCGTTCGGCCAGATCACGCACCGCCCGCGTAAACTGCGAGTCGATCGCGTACTTCGAGCTGCTTGCCGGCGCCGCATGATGCGCTTCGTCGAGGATGAGAAGGGAGCCGGGGTCGGCGCCGTCGTGCGGCTTGCCGTTCTCATCGATGCTGAGGAGATCACGGAGCGGAGCTGCGTACTCCTCGTCGCGCAGGAGCGCATGCGAGAGGATGAAGCGCGAGTGTGTGGTCCAGGGGTTTACCGCGTAGCCACGCTCGCGGCGGCATCGCGCGACATACTCCCGGTCGTAAATGACGAAGGTGAGCCCGAAACGCTGTTCGAGCTCCTCCCGCCACTGGATCACCACCGACGGCGGGGCCACAACGACCACGCGGCGCACGCGCTGGCGCATGAGCATCTCGCGGAGCACGAGCCCGGCCTCGATCGTCTTGCCTAGCCCAACGTCGTCCGCAATGAAGAGATTCACCCGAGGGAGCCGCAGTGCCTTGCGGAGCGGCTCGAGCTGGTAAGCCATGACCTCGATGCCCGCGCGCCACGGCGCCTGAAAGAGCCTCGGGTTCGTCGCGGTGACACAGTTCCAACGAAGGGCATGCAGGTACGCTGCGAACCTCGAGGGCGTATCGAAATCGCGTCGACCGAGCCGATCCCAGGAGGCGCGGACGACCTCAGTATCGATCTCGTGCTCCCAAAGCACCTCGAGCGCCTCACCCTGCGCGTCATCGTCGAGACAAGACAGCGAAACCAGCGTCGCTTCATCGGGAAGGGGCGGCGGCTGCACGTCCTCGACGAGATACTGACGCTGACGTACCCGGACGATCTCACCCGGTTGGGGCGCCGGCGGAAGGAATACGGTAGTCACGGTCCGACCCCTTAGGCGGCTCCTAGCCTAGGCCCATGCTGGCCAGACGCCCCTATGTCCGCGAAATCAGTCCTGTTCACGCGAGCAGGATGCCCGAGGCCGATGCTGCCAACAAGGTCCACGGCCGCCCCGTTACCGTTCAGAGGCCAACGCCACTCCCGGCCGCGAAAATGAGCGGCGTTTCCCGCGCGGGCACGGCGGCCGGAATTCGTCCGATCGGAGCAGCACCCCGCGTCGCTGGCCCCCCGGCGAATTCGTAGATTCTCCGCGCCCGTTGCCGGCCGACCTGGTCCTTCGTCGCCCAGAGGCCACAGCGTTTTGCGCAGTCGCGACATCATCGGTTTACTGCCCAAGCGCGCCACGATCTGCGTGCCGCCCTGCCGTCGGAGAAATATCAATCGCCGCCAGTGCCGCAATCCTGCCCCAATCGCTTTCGGGTACGCGGTCTTGAAGGTAGCGAACGAAGTCGTCCTGCCGCGCCTGCCCGAACGCCATCCGATACAGAGTGAGCGACTTGAGCAGTGCGTGCAGGCGCACGACGTCGCTGCTGAGGCGATGCGCGAGCACGTGCCTTTCGATCTGAGCGCCGCCTGCGATTGTGTAAACCCAATAGGGGACGATGTCGCTGGCGCCCGCTGGTCGTTCGCGCTCAGCAATTTCGAACATGCCTTGCCAGGCGTCCGTTGCGCCTGAAGCTAGTGCTTCGGTGAAATGCGCTTGGGCCACGTTCTTGCGCACCGCGTGGCCCTTGAAGCGATGAACGCGACCTTCGCGCTGCTCGAGGTCCACGGGATTCGAGGGGAGGTTCCAGTGAACGACGGCGTGGCAATACGTGTGGAAATCAAGGCCTTCCTGGCCGACAGACGTAGTTGCAACGACGAAGGGCCAGAACGGCGAGTTGAAGGCTTTCCTTACTGAGTCGCTGCGAGTTTGAATGGCACCGTCGTCGTCACGCTCATCACCGAAGCGAAGGGCAAAGTGGCAGCGCATGCGCCGGGCCTTGGGCTTCAGCGTCCGACCCGCCTGGCTGAGGCCCAGGTCGTCAACCAAGAGGTTGGCGGTGCGGAGCGATAGCGAGGAGATGACTTCACCCGCGATCTCGTGGACTCGCTCGCCCTCGTCGCCGGAGGTGAGGCCCAAGTGGTCCCGCAGCACGTGCGTGTACTCGTCGATCACTGACTGAAGGCAGCCCTCGACGCAATAGCGGAGCACGCTGCGCCAGTAGGCTTCCTCGGCCTCCAGTGGGTAGTCACGTCGGAGCAGATCGACCACCTCAGGCTGATTGAACAGCGAGCGAAAGCTCCAGGCTGCTGCGGCGGCGCCGTTCCTCACCTGCTTGCCACCCTCTTTGCCGAGCGCGTCTGGCCGGAGGTTCACGACGCGGAGCATTGAACGGAGCAAGACCACGCCAGGAGCCCCAAGCGCCAGCTCAGCGAGAACCTGTGCGAGGTCTTGCGGGCGACGACCGAGTTCAATCCCTGACTTGGCCACCTCGCGAGCACGCTCAACGTGGAGGTCCCAGGGGCCGTCGTCGGTTTCACCCTCGGTGCTGAGTGTCGGCTCCTCGTCTTCGTTCGTCGCCGACCAGATATTGGCCAAGTTAGGTTGTTCGAACCACAGCTGAGTGGCCGCGGGCTCGAGCGCGGCATCCAGCAACAACGGCGCAGCCCAGTACCAGCGTTCGTCGACAGGCCCGCTCTCGGCTCCTGCGGGTAGGCGCCGCAGCGCCAGCTCAATCTGGGTAGCGGCTGCCCCCAGCACCTCCGCCAACGCCGGAGTGGTATTTTCGCTCAACGACTCGGCGGCGAGGTGCACCGGATCGCACGCGCGCGCGAGGAATGAGCTCGGATAGAGCAGCGCCAGCGTCGACATCGCAGCCGGACCGCCATTCTCCGCTCGAGAAAAGGTAAGGAGGCGTCCGCGCCGCTTCCTCGCGTCGGCGGTATTCAGCCCTTCACCCGTCTTACCGACCATCAACCGTTCGGCCTCGTAGCTCAAGAGCGACGCGATGGCTCGGGGCACAAAGCGCCAGGACGAGAACACCAAGCGCTTGGTAAAGCCCTTCACGGCTTCGTCAGCAAAGGCGCCGCCGAGCGCGTAGTAAGGGCATGACGGCGGGATCCAGAGCAGGCGGTGCGCACCGCGACCGACGGTATCCTTTACGAGCGATCGCAGGCGCCCATTTTGCAGCCGGATCGCCTCGTAGGCATCGTAGCTCTCGAACGGGAAGCTCGCCGTGGGCGAGGCGCTGAGGGCTTTCGCGACTGCCGCACGACTTTGCGGCTCTTCTGCGGCAGCGTTCACGTCTAGTTTGAGCTTGTATGCACCGTCCATGAAGTTGAGCACGAAGGCGCTGCTCTTCCAGTACTCGATCATGCTCTCGGACCGCCCTACAGCCTCGGCCACGCGCTGCAAAGCGAGGAAATCCAGCACGTCGCCTTGGTGTAGATCGGCCGCGGGCTCGACGGCGAGTAGCATGCCATTGCGATCGGGCGTCGACGCTAGGCGCTCCGTCCTGACCATGACCTGGTCAAGCCGCGACTCCAGCGCTTGACGAGCACCTTCGAGGCGCTCCTCACCGCCGGCCTCGGCGACCTGTTCGATGGCTGCGCCATAGCGTTCGAGTAAAGGAATGTGACTCCTGTCGGTGGCCTCCCGACGTTCCAGGAAACGTAGCGTCTTCAAGAACTCCCCGTAGTGCTGTTGTGCATCTCCTTCGTGAGCGCCCGAGTACATCTTGTACGGGGTCGCTGACAGCAGCAGCACGTGGGCGTCTTTCCACTCAAACAGCGCGCGGGCCAGGTCACTGGCTTCGCCCGAGCCTTCGAGCAGGTGAGAGAAGCGCTGGAACTCATCGAGGATGATGAGATCGGGCTCCAACAGCGCGATGCAGCTCTTGGCCAGCGCCGTCCGCAGCTTGCCCACGAAACGCACGCGCTGCTGGCGAATCTTGAGCGGTGGGTTGCTGCGCGCCGTCGGGTAGTGCTCGCACAAACTGGAAAGCTCGTCTCGGAGCGCCTTGTCTTGACCTAGCTCCCGTCGCAGCGACTCAATGTGAGCTCCTTCCAACTCGGCTGCACCGTCGATGCGTGTTCGGAACCGTTTCGGGTCAACCTGCCCAGCCAGCACGTTCATCGCCGCCACGCCCGAGCTGAGGCCCCACACGGGCTCGAGCAGCTGGTAGAGCAAAATCCGTTCCTCGACGTGCCCCAGTCCGTCGTTCACGT
>JANNWK010000050.1:0-2483 GCA_031408355.1 Myxococcales bacterium | reverse complement strand
GATGCAGGAGCTGCGGCTCCACCCCGAGGATATTCGCTCGCAGGAGGATCTTTCCAAGCTCCCACTTTTGACGAAGGCAGCCGTGCGTCAGCACCTCTACTTCGACATCATGCAGGAGGGCGTGTCGCACGGTGACCTGCTCAAGCTTGCGATGTCCGGCAGTACCGGCGAGCCCTTTGCGGCCTTCGCCGATCGCGGAGCGCTCGAGTTCCGCTGGGCAGCGGCGCTTCGATTTCGAGACTGGACGGGCTATCGCTTTGGCGAGCCGGTCGTCTCGTTCTGGAACGACGGGCTTGGGCTCTCGGAAGCTCAGCTGCTCAAGGTTCAGGCTGACGCGCGTTTTTCGAACCGCACGCTTCTGCCAGCGTTTCAGTTGAGCGAGGCGGGGATTGCGACGAGCATCCGCAGCCTGGAGAAGCGCAAGCCCGTGCTCATTGAAGGCTCGACCGAGGTGCTTTCTGTGGTGGCCCAGCAGCTCGCGCAGCGGGGCGGTCTCGACAGCCGTCCAAAGGCTGTCCTGACGCATGGCCAGGATCTGACGCCGGCCACGCGCGCGCTCATCGAAGGCGCGTTTGGCTGCAAGGTCTTGGATCTGTACGGCACCGGAGAATTCTCCGATATCGCCTGTGAGCTGGAAGGGGGAGCAGGGCACCTCGTGGCGGCGGAGGGCTACATCGTTGAGGTACTGGTCGACGGGCGAGCGGCCGAGCCGGGCGAACAGGGTGAGCTGTTCGTTACTGACCTCAACAATCAATGCATGCCGTTCATTCGCTACGCGCTCGGTGACAGCGCCGTGGTTGCGCCTGTGTCGGCCGGTAGTTCCGGCGGTCGTGGGCTGCCACGACTCGAAAGACTCAGCGGGCGGCGCCCCGCCACCCTCCTTGGAATTGACGGGGCCCGCGTGCCAGCCGGGTTCTTCTCAGCGCTGTTCGCCAGCTATGCCTATGCCATACGGCGCTTCGAGGTCGCCGAGCGCGGCCCCGAAGGCATTCAACTGCGTCTGCAGAAGGCGCCGCGTTACTCGGAGGCTACCTTGGACGAAATCAAGTCGGCAATACGCGAGAGTCTCGGGGAAACGCTGGCGATTGACGTCGTCCTCGAGCCCGCCGAAAGCTAGGCTGGGCCTCGAGATCGGGACCCCATCATGAAAAAAGCTCTCATCACCGGCATTACTGGGCAAGACGGTTCCTACCTGGCGGAGCTGCTTTTGGAGAAGGGCTACGAGGTCTACGGGCTTGTCCGCCGCTCCTCCAGCTTCAACACGGACCGCATCGATCACCTCTACCGAGATCCGCACGAGGCGGACGTGCGCCTGAAACTCATCTACGGCGATCTGAACGACGCCAGTTCGCTCAATCGGATCCTGCGCAACGTTAAGCCGGAGGAGATCTATAACTTGGGCGCGCAGAGCCACGTTCGGGTGAGCTTCGACGTGCCCGAGTATACGGGCGAGGTCACGGGCCTGGGCTGCGTGCGCCTGCTCGAAGCCATTCGCGAGACAGATTTAGACTGCCGGTTCTACCAGGCCTCATCTTCGGAACTCTACGGCAAGGTAGTGGAGACGCCGCAGCGGGAAACGACGCCGTTCCATCCCCGGAGCCCGTACGCTTGCGCCAAGGCCTACGCCTACTACATCACCATCAATTACCGCGAGAGCTACGGGATGCATGCCAGCAACGGTATCTTGTTCAACCACGAATCGCCGCGGCGCGGCGAGACCTTCGTGACCCGCAAGGTGACTCGCGCGGCTGCCCGGATCAAGCACGGCATGCAAGAGAAGCTCTTCATGGGTAACCTGGACGCCAAACGCGACTGGGGCTTTGCCGGCGACTATGTCGAGGGCATGTGGCGCATGCTCCAGCAGGCCACGCCGGACGACTACGTGCTCGCCACCGGCGCGACGTACTCGGTGAGCGAATTCTTGGAGGAGGCGTTTTCCTGCCTCGACCTTGACTGGAAGAAGTACGTCGAGGTGGATCCTCGCTACTTCCGGCCGGCTGAGGTCGAGCTGCTGCTCGGCGACGCCAGCAAGGCCAAAGAGAAACTGGGCTGGACCCCGAAGGTGGGGTTCAAAGAGCTCGTGCGAATGATGGTGGATGCCGATATGGAGCTCGTCCGCCAGGAAATCTACGGGCGCGGTTCGACGCGGCCCGCGGGCTTTTCGAGCAGCCAGTCGTAGTAAACGCGGGCGCCGAACGGCAAGGGCAGGGGCAAGTCGAGCGTGGCCTTGTCGGCCAGGCGGAGCCCCGCCGAGCTGAAGGCGCGTTCGACCTGAGCCGGCGTGGTCACGTGATGGTCGTTGATGCCCTTGAAGCCGATCGCCAGAAACGCAGCCTCCATCAGCTTGTTGACGGCGGGCATTCCCAGCAGGAACAGCCCGCCTGGGCGCATGACTCGCGCCATTTCAGCGAGCCCTTTCGGATACTCGTGGAGGTGTTCGAACATCGAAAACGAGACGACCAAGTCGAACGACTCTGTCTCGT
>JANNWK010000049.1:0-3102 GCA_031408355.1 Myxococcales bacterium | reverse complement strand
GCTGGCGCCCTGATTGAAGGCATTGAAGTTCACCCGATTCCGTGGACAACAGACTGCTGGGCCACCAGCTTGAGCAACGACACCGTGCTGGCGGTCGCATAGCTCGACGAATGTCTCATCGCCCAGCATCAACAACCCGGTCAGGTGGAGTTCTCCTGCGGCAATGGCATCGAGCAGGGGTGGAAAGGCTTTCACGAGTCGCGCTGCGCTCGAGCGGCGCGCGGCCGCATCCTCCGACATGCGCAGTTCGTAGATGCAGTACGTGTACAAGCTCGAGCAGGCACGGGTGCGATGAATGCCTCGCGCTTCGACCTCCGCCAGGTGCAGCAGCAGGTCGGCGAACAGCTTGTTGGACGTTCCGACGAGCCGGCGCGTGCTCGCCAGCAGCTCTGCATCGGAGAGATGGGCTAGGTGGTGCTCGCCTCCGGGAACGAGCTTAACGATCGCTTCTGGGACCTTGACGTTTGCCAGCATGCGCTCAGGCTACACCCTTGAATTTGAGGCACGGAGGCTGCGTCGTAAGGCGCTTTCGGTGGCCTCGAGGCGTTTTGAACCGGAGTCGTTGGCGCGAAGCGCACAAGCTGCCTCCTGTGCAGTGCACGACATGACCCTGCGCGGAGCATCGAGTCGCGCGACGAGACTCGCGAAAAATGCGTCAAGAGAATTCGTGGGTTCAGTCCGGGTACATAGGTGACAAATCAGACCGGGTACATAGGTGACACGTTACGCATGCTCGTGGAAGGTCGGGGCATGCGTTGGAAGGAAGCGTCAGCGATGGGCGAGCGAGTCAGATTTATCGCGGCAATGTTGGAGGGCGATGAGACATTCGTCGAGCTATGCGACCGCCAGCACGGTGTCGTTGCTCAAGCTGGTGGCCCAGCAGTCTGTTGTCCACGGAATCGGGTGAACTTCAATGCCTTCAATCAGGGCGCCAGCTTGATGCCTTCAATCAGGGCGCCAGCTGCTGGCGAAAGCGCGGAAGCCATCGACGCCCGCAACGCCTTGAAGGGAAGACCCGCGCGTTGATGCCTTCAATCAGGGCGCCGGCTTAATGCCTTCAATCAGGGCGCCGGCTTGATGGCTCGCGCACGTTGCCCGGCCAGGTCTTTGGCAGCAGCCGAGTGCCGCTTGGGCGCGAGTACCGCTTGAGCGCGGGCGGTACCGCTTGAGCGCGGGCGGTACCGCTTGAGCGCGGGCGGTACCGCTTGAGCGCGGGCAGAAGGACTACTGGGTGACGCATGCGCTGTGGTCGCTCGGCAACGCTGGCTTTGGTACCGCTTGAGCGCGGGCGGTACCGCTTGAGCGCGAGTGCCGCTTCTTGGGCACGGAGAGCGGCTCGTTCTTCAGCGCGGCGGCCTTGGCTCTTTGGAGCAGTGCGTCGATGGTCGATGAGCGGACGCGAGTCGCACTGGCGCTCGCGCAATACCGGCAAGTGCAGTGCCGCCACGGCCAACCGATAGAGACGTCTTCGCAAAAGCACCCAGCTCAGCTCGCGCCTCGCTCGTGTCGGATCCAGCCGCACGTTCACCTACACTGGCTTCGTCTCGCCCGGCGCAGCGGGCAAGGGCTCCCTTTTGCCCCGCACGCAGCCGCTTGATCTGAGCGTCACCAAACGCGCCGCGGCAAACTCCGCCCTCGCCCCCCGGAGCGCCTGCTCCATTGGGACGCTGAACATGCTTTTGGGAGCCCAGCCATCGCGGGAACTGGGTGGCGACGCTACCCTCTAGCTTAGCTCGACCAGCGGATTGTCCATATGAATCGTGATTTCCTCCAATCCCAACCGACCCGTCGAGTGTTAATTTCTCTTTTAGGCAGGGTGTTCCTGCCCTTGTTGGGACGTACCATGCCATTTCGACCCCTGATGAGCCGCGGCGTTTCTGCTGCCAACCCGAAACCCCTATTGCTCGCGTTGGCGCTGGTTCTGGCCGGTTGCGGCGGGGATCGGCCCGGTTCGGGTGCCGCACTCGCCAACAACGGCGGCAGCGGTGGTGCCGGCAACGGTGCTGGGAGTAGCGCGACCGGGGCGAACGCCGGAGTTGGCGGTGGTGGCGGTTCGGGAGGCGGGCTTCCGGCAGACGACGTGCCCGTCGATTTTTTCCGGGACATCCAGCCCATCCTCACGGACCAATGCGTGCGCTGCCACGGGGGCGTGCGGGTGCTGGGTCTACCGCCGCTCGATTTGCAGAGCCGCGAAACGGCGGCCTTCACGCTTGGCCAAGCAGGGACTCCCGAAAGCTCGCTGCTCTACTTGAAGGTGATCAGCGAAGATCCCGAGCTTCGCATGCCGCTCGGCCAGGCCGCGCTCTTGCCGGAGCAGGTTAATAAGATCCGCCGCTGGATCTTCCAGGGCGCACCCTGGCCCGCGCATTGGGCGTTCGCTCCGAACCCGAAACCGGATCCCAGCACCGTGGTCGTGGTGAATGAGGGCTGGATCAAGGGTCCGCTCGATCGCTTCGTGCTGGCACCGCTGGAAGCCGTCGGGCTCGCGCCCTCGCCTGAGGCGAGCAAGACCACGCTGCTCCGGCGGCTTTCGTTGGATCTCACCGGCCTACCGCCGACGCCGGAAGAGGTCGATGCGTTCGTGGCCGATCCGAACCCGACCGCGTACGAGGCAGCCGTCGATCGCCTGCTCGCGACGCCCGCTTACGGTGAACGCTGGGGTCGGCATTGGCTGGATCAAGCCCGCTACGCCGATTCGCTCGGCTACGAAAGCGACGAGGACCGCTTCAACGCCTACCAATGGCGCGATTGGGTGATCGATTCCTTCAATCGCGACCAGCCGTTCGATCAGTTCAGCGTCGAGCAGATCGCGGGTGATTTGCTGCCGGGAGCGACGGCGCAGCAACGCCTCGGCACCGGCTTTCACGTCAACACGATGGTCAACCGTGAGGGCGGCTCGGACAGAGAAGAGGACCGCATCAAGCGCGTGCTGGATCGGGCAGCCACGGTCGGCCAAACCTGGCTCGGCCTCACCATGGGCTGCGCGCAATGCCACAACCACGCCTACGATCGCATCACGCAGCTCGAGTTCTACAAGCTCTACGCCTTCTTCAACAACGCCGACGACGGCATCCTTGCCGGCGACGGTCCGCCGATCGACGC
>JANNWK010000048.1:0-1925 GCA_031408355.1 Myxococcales bacterium | reverse complement strand
CCGAGCCGGCGCCTTCGCTCAGTCCTCCGACGACGCCAGTCGCTGCTCGATAGCTTCGAGGTGGGCGCTGACCTGAGGGTCACGCTGGCGCAACGTCTCCACGCGTCGCACCGCGCTCATGACCGTGGTGTGATCACGGTTGCCGAAGGCCCGCCCCAACTCCGGGAAGCTGCACTTCAGCCGCTGCCGACACAGGTACATCGCCACTTGCCGCGCGAAGGCCACACTCTTGTGGCGATCCTTGCTGAGCAGCTCTGAATTGGACAAGCGGAAGTGGCTGCACACCACGCGCTGGATGTCCTCGACGCTCATCATGTCCGGCCGGCGCGGGGACACCGTGGAAAGCTCACTTCGCGTGAACTCCTCATCGATGGCGCGGCCCGTGAGCGATGACTTGGCGGCGAGGCGAATCAGCGCCCCCTCCAGCTCCCGCACGTTGCTTCGAATATTCTGCGCCAAAAGGACGGCGACCTCGTCCGACAGCGGAATTCCCTCGAGCTCAGCCTTCTTCCGGACGATGGCTACGCGCGTTTCCAGCTGAGGCACCTGGATGTCGGCCACGAGCCCGCTGGTGAATCGCGATACCAGGCGTTCGGGCATGCGCTGGAGCTGCTGCGGGTACTTGTCGCTCGTAACGATGATGGGGCGATCCGCGTCGTGCAGCGCGTTGAACGTGTGGAAGAACTCTTCCTGCGTCTGTTCGCGGCCCGCTAGAAACTGGATGTCGTCCACCAACAAGAGGTCGCAATCGCTGCGGTAGCGAGCGCGAAACTCGTCCATCTTGTGGTGCTGTAGCGCCTCGATGAAATCGTTGGTGAAGTGTTCGGCCGAAACGTACACAACGCGAGCGTCCGGTCGCTCCTCCAAGACCTTGTGGGCAATGGCGTGGACCAAGTGCGTCTTGCCGAGCCCTGTCCCGCCTGCGATGAACAGGGGGTTGTAGCGGGGGCCGCCGCCACCTGCGGAGGCGAAGGCTGCGGCGTGAGCGAGCTCGTTCGAGGGGCCCACGACGAAGTTGGAGAACGTATACTTGGAATTCAGCGTCGCTAGAAACTGCGCGCGTGAGTAGCGAGGAGCGCTCATCGGGCGCTCGGAGCGTCGTGCCACCGCCACCGGCTCTGGCCTAGCGGGGGGGCGCGGGGCGCGGAGCTTGGCCTCGCAGACGGGACGAACCAGACGGTTGGAGATGCTCCAGGTGACCCGTAGCCCTGCGGCCGCATCGCCTGTCAGGCGGCCGAGGTTGGCCACGAGGTCGGGCAGGAAGTGAGCCTTGACCCAGTCGCGCACGAACTCGTCTCGCGCTGTGAGATCGAGCACACCGTGCTCAAAGCTTTCGAACTGAATGCTCGTGAACCACTGCTCGAACGACGCCGGAGACCGGCCCCGAGTGTGCTCAAGTGCCTCGCTGAAGAGGTTCTCGCCGGCGCGTGACGTTGGGCTTGTTTCGAGTTCCATCACGAGAGTCGCATCCCCAAATTGTCCACAGGGCTGTGGACACGAGAAAGCCTAACCATTATGCCGCCTTCTGCCGCTGGGGGCGAGCCCTCAGCAGATTTCCGTACGGGGTAAGTCAGAGGCATCGCGGAACGAACGGTCCCTCAGGCGACGGCGTGTCGTCACGGTGACAACGGCGCCCTCGAACAAGGGACGGGGAGCTAGCACTGACCCGAAGCAAAGTTCAACCAAGAGATTTGCGAAACCTCGGAAGTCGGCAAATTACTGGCCCTCCATGCGTCACGGAAGTTCGTTGCGGAGGCGTTCGTCGCGCCCAGCGCCCGCGCACCGTCACTAACCTCGCAGACACATGCGACATTCCGCTTCCGCGTCGACGAGGCCTCGTCGGTTGGCCGTCAACCTTCTTGGTTTCGTACGTCAAGCGTCGATTGCCCTGCTGTGCGTGATCACTTCGCCGCGCTGGCCGAACG
>JANNWK010000047.1:0-4972 GCA_031408355.1 Myxococcales bacterium | reverse complement strand
ACAAGGCATTCCTCGACGCAGCCGTGCGTCGCCTGCCAGCGCGACTGATGCGAAGCGTAGATCTCGGACTCCGGCTTGCGTTGTCGCTCGACTCAGCAGCTTTCCGGCCAGAGCGCGGCTGAGCACGTCAGGCCGAAGCCGCGCGCGCCGCGGTCCTTACCTTGCGCAGGCCCAGTCATAGGCTGCCCAGCGGCGGCTCGTTCGTCAGCGCCTGACCGCGGCAGAAGCCGGCGTCGCACTCGTAGGTGCTGCCGAGCTTGTCGCAGTCGCCGCCCGTGCTGCAGCTCACGTCGCAGACCGCGATAGGTAGCTGGTCTCAAGGATGAACGCACAGGTCCTCATCGATTCCATCGTCCGGCAGGTGACGGTCTTGATCGCGCAGCTGGCGACGTCGGGCGGCATCCGGGCGCCGCTGGCGCCTCTAGCCAGCCAGGTCTATCCCCACAGGTGTCGCTCGCGAGGCCCTGCGGAGCCGTGGCCTGAAAGGTGTAGACTGGGGCATCCTTTGGACACCAACCGGAGACGTCATGAACGCTTCGCCGCTTTTTGCTCTCGCCCTTTTTGGAACGTTCGCCTGCAGCAACACCCCCGAGGCGCCCGCGGGCGGACAAGCGGGCCAGGGCGGGCAAGCCGCGGCGGGCAGCTCAGCCGTGAGCGGCTCCGGCGGGTCGAACGTCGCGCCTGGCGGAGCCGCTAACCAAGCGGGCAGCGGTATCGGTGGCGTCCCTTCGGGCGGCGCGAGCGGCGCGGGGGGCGAAAGCGCAGGTGTGGCGGGAGCCGCAGGCGGCGGCGGTTCTCCGGCAAAGCCCGTCTGTCCTGAGGGTGCGTTCGAGGTGCCGAGTCCCGGTGAGCCGCAGACGGTCTGCCAGGGCTTCGTCTTCGGCCGGGACTACAACGAAGGACCCACCTGGGTGGCAGGTCAGGGGGCGTTCTTCTTTTCGAACTTTCGGCAAGGCGCCCAGGGCGGCGACGTGAGCGGGGACATCATCAAGTACACGCCGGGCGGCGCCTGCGAGCTCTTCATCAGCGACGTGGGCACCAACGGGCTCGCCGTGGCGAACAACGGCAATCTGCTCGGAGCGAGTCACAAAACCCGCAGCATTACCGAGTGGAACATCACCACCAAGCAGCCCACGATCCTGGCCGACATGTACATGAATGAGCTCTTCGACTCGCCGAACGACTTGGTGCAAAGCTCGAATGGCACCATCTATTTCAGCAACCCAACCTACGAGCTTGCTGGACGCCCAGCAGGCGTGGGGCAGGGCATCTTTCGGCGCGATCCGGCGGGTGTCATCACTCCCATCAAACAGGGCGGTGCCCAGCCGAACGGCATCACGCTCTCGCCCGAGGAAGATCGCTTGTACGTCGTCAATGGCGGTATCTGGGCTGTGGATC
The DNA here is from genome assembly GCA_031408355.1 of Myxococcales bacterium. Taxonomy (GTDB): domain Bacteria; phylum Myxococcota_A; class Polyangia; order Polyangiales; family Polyangiaceae; genus PMG-095. Next base: position 3,574 of record JANNWK010000047.1, on the reverse strand, counting down.
CCGCCGGCGTGCCCTCCAATCCGAGCAACATCCCTTACGGCGCCGATGGCCTGGCCATGGACTGCGCCGGCAACGTGTACCTCTCGGGCGGCTCGATCCGCAATCCGGCGGGTGACGAGATTGGGACCTTTTCGGGAGGCACCAACCAGGCCTTTGGTGGCCCCGACGGGAAAACGCTGTTCGTGGTGGGAGGCGGCACGGACGTGAAGGTCATTCAGACCAACGTGCCCGGCTTGCCCTAGTAGGTGCGGGGAACGAGTTGCGCCTTCATGATCTCGTTGGGCATGGCGATGGGCTTTCCGGTGAGGTCCTGCGCTAGGCTGAAGCAAGAGGGCCGGTTCTAGTCATGAGCAACACCGAGAGCGCGCACGCAGAGACCATCGAGCACCAGCTCAGCGAGCTCGACCGCAGCTATGCGCGCCTGCATACAGAGAAGGAGGACGCCTACTGGGTGTCGAAGATGGGTCTAGCGGACGACACCGTGGCAGCTCAGGCCGATCTCGATGCCAAGGCGCTTTCGCTGGCTCATTTCCTAGGCGATCCCCAGCGCCTTTCGCGGGTAAGGCTGCTGGCTGCGAGCGCCGACACAGACGAGCAACGAACACGTGTTGCAGGCTGGCTTCGCACGCTGAGCGCCCACGCGCTCGAGAGCGCGGAGGCGCGCGCGGCCTTCGACGAGCTCAGCGCCCTGGACGGCGCGATGGCCCAGGCGCGCCGGGACATGCCGCTCGGCTACAGCCAGCCTGCTGGCGGCTTTGTCAGCGCAAGCACGGTCGAGCTAAGCCGAATGGTACTGATGGAGGGTGATGAGGCAAAGCGCCGTGCTGCTTGGGAAGGGCTGCGAGCCATGGAGCCTTACCTGTTGGATCATGGATTCCTAGAGATCATCCGACAGCGCAATCGCCTCGGACGCCTGCAAGGTGGCGAGGACTACTACGACTGGAAGACTCGGCAGAACGAGGGCATGACGAAGCACGAGCTGTTCGTGCTCCTCGACGAGCTCGAAGTACGGACGCGAGCGGGCGCGGAACGGACGCTCGCGCGTGCTCGGGCGCAGTACGGGGCGGAGCGAGTGAATCCCTGGAGCATCGCCCACCTGCTGCTGGGTGATCTCGTCCGTGAGCAGGACCCCTACTTCCCTTTCCGGGCTGCGATCGAGCGCTGGGGGCGCTCCTTCGCGGCGCTGGGCATCGACTTCCAGGGTGCCGAGTTGGTGCTCGATCTGCTGGAGCGACCTGGCAAGTTCGAGAATGGTTTCATGCAGGGGCCGGTCGTGGGCTGGCGCGAGTGGGGGCGACGCATCCCAGCGCGCATCCATTTCACCGCCAATGCCATGCCGGCCAAAGTTGGGTCGGGCGCGCGAGCCCTGAGTACGCTGTTTCACGAAGGCGGGCACGCGGCGCACTTCGCGAGTATCGATATGCCGAGCCCTTGCTTCGGTCAGGAGTTTGCGCCCACTTCGCCGGCATTCGCCGAAACTCAGAGCATGTTCTGCGACAGTCTGATCGCGGACGCCGCCTGGCTCTCCCGCTATGCCCGCAATGCACGGGGCGAGCTGATGCCGATGTCGCTCATCGAACGAGCCATCGATATCGAACAGCCGACCGCTGCGCGGACACAGCACTCGACCTTGGCCATTTGTTATGCTGAACGGGCCCTCTACGAAATCCCCGATGCCGAATTGACCAAGGATCGCGTGCTCAGTGAGCTGCTCAAGATTGAACGGCGTTTCAACGGCATGCAGCAGGGTGGTCCGCGGGCGATCCTATCGGTGCCGCACCTGCTCTCTGGCGACTTCAGCGCCTATTTTCATAGCTACATGCTGGCTGAAATGGCCGTTCACCAGGTGCGCGACTTTTTCCTCGAGCGCGATGGCCACCTGATTGACAATCCACGCATCGGACCGGACCTTTGCCGAGTGTTCTGGCAACCCGGCAACAGCGTGGCGTTTCGGCAGCTGGTCAAGCGCTTGACCGGGGCCTCGTTGAGCGTCGAGCCCCTCGCGCGCCGTCTCAACGCGACGCCCGAAGAGCGCAAGGGATCCGAGCGCGCGGCTGTCCAGCGTATGGCCGACGTGCCGCTGCACAGCCGCCCGATTGAGCTTGGTGCCAAGATCCGCATCGTGCATGGCAGCGAATCGGTTGCCGAGCTGGAGGGCGACTTCGAGGCATTCTCAGGGGCGTTCGCTGCCTGGATCGACCGCCAGCTCGATCACCGCTTGGACTGAGGTGTGGGGGCGTTGGAGACTCTCGGGAGCCTACGTGGCGCCAGGCGCTGTAGCGCGTCGCCCTAGTCCGTGCCCTTGAGATTGGCGACCGGAAACAGGCGATGAGCAACGCGCGCGATGCCCTCGGCCTCGAGCACGCCCAGCACCTCGTCGAGATCCTTGTAGACGTGGCCGCACTCGTCGAGCGGCGTGCGCTCGGTGTTGCCGACGATGCCGCGGATCTTGACGCCCCCAAGCTCGCGCTCGACCTCGCGCATCTCGCGGTCGATGGCGTCGTGTGAAGCCTCGAGCTGACGCTTGGCGGCACCGCGACCCAGCAGGCGGCCGGAGCCGTGGTTCACGGAGAAGCCGGAAGCGGCGGCGCCCGGTTGAGCGAACAGGATGGCCGCGCCCGCGTACATCGAGCCCGGGATCAAACAAGGATGACCGGTCGCTTCCCAGGCGGTGCCGGCCAGGTCGGGATGACCCGCAGGAAAAGCGCGCGTCGCGCCCTTGCGGTGCACGAAGCCACGCCGAGCCGTGCCGTCCGGCAGCACGAGGGTCTCCTCTTGTACGAGGTTGTGCGAGATCTCGTAGTACACCTCGGCCTCGACGCCGAACACCTCGTCCAGCGCCGCTTGCACGCCCTTGACGATGATGTGCCGGTTGGCCACCGCGTAGTTGGCGGCGCTGTTGTGGTGCGCCCAGTAGCGCTTGCCGAGCTCCTCATCCGCGCGCAGCCATGAGTCTTCGCGGCGATTCTTGGCTAGCCCGCGCAGCTCCGCCCCCTCGTAGAAGAAGTGGTTGGCGGTCTGCCAGCCGTAGCCGCGCGACCCGCAATGGATCATCACCCACACGTCGCCCGAGTCGCGGTCGACCTGCATTTCGATGAAATGGTTGCCACCGCCGACCGAGCCGAGCTGAGCCGTGGCCTTGGAGTACGCACGCTCGATCGACTCGAGGTCGGCGTCCTCAGCGACGCGAACGTACTGGCGCTCGCACAGGTCGGCGCGGACGCCGATGGCCTTGGCACCGAAGCGCAGGATCTCGTCCAGCTTGCGCTTCGCGAAGCGGGGCATCTTGTGCGGCCGATGCGAGCCGACGCCCGTCGCGACGCGGGCCTCGACCGCAGCGACCCAGCTCGCGCGCTTCTCCCAATCGGCCACCGCGGCGGCCTTCTGCTTCGGGACGCGCATGCTCTGCACGCCGCACGAGATGTCGTAGCCGGAGCCAGCCTGGATGATCACGTCTTCGGTGACGATGACGCACCCGACCGGCACGCCATAGCCGGAGTGCGCGTCGGGCATGAGGTACGCGCCGATCACGCCCTCGTACGAGGCACCGGCGGCGAGCTGCTGCCACATCGCC
>JANNWK010000046.1:0-2674 GCA_031408355.1 Myxococcales bacterium | reverse complement strand
ACAAGGCATTCCTCGACGCAGCCGTGCGTCGCCTGCCAGCGCGACTGATGCGAAGCGTAGATCTCGGACTCCGGCTTGCGTTGTCGCTCGACTCAGCAGCTTTCCGGCCAGAGCGCGGCTGAGCACGTCAGGCCGAAGCCGGGCGCGCCGCGGGTCCCTACCTTGAGCAGGCCCGGCCCCACCAGAAGCACGGCCTACACGCCGGCGAGCCTTGCCTGCACGGCAGGTCGGCATTAGCCGGCTGGCCAAGGGGCGTTGAACATCGAGCAGTGTTCGTCAGGAGTGTCTGATTTCGGCATGGTGAGCTGTGACTGAGGGCCGTTCTGGAGTGTCAGCACAAAATGCGGCATTGCTCGCGCGTCACTGAAGACCGGATCGAGATCAGGGTCACACAGGCCATTGTCGTTTGCGTCGATGAACGCCAGCTTGCGCTTGTACAGATGCGCCTCCCAAACCTGTGGCAATGCCAGCGCGAACCCGCCTTCCACGATACGCATCTGGCCGGATCCGAGTCGCTCGGGAGCCCGATCAGGATGACCCACCCGAACGCTGATTATCTTCCCCTCGAAATCGCCGAGCGCGGCGCCTTGAATCGTGAGGTCCCACCAGTCCGTGGCCTCGGGATCGCCGCGAACAATGCGCACTTCATCCAGCCCAGTCGCGCCGCCCGGACCATCGACTCCGCCCGAGCCATCAACACCGCCCGGACCACCGACTCCGCCCAAGCCATCAGCACCACCCGAACCCGAGCCGTTCGAGTGACCAGCGGCGACGCCATCGTGGGCGCCCGCTGCGCCCGTTTGGTCCAGCATTTCCGTGCGGGCGCTTCGCCCGCATCCAAGCGAGGTCGCCATTGCCCACAACCCGATCGAATGTCCCAAGGTTCGCAATATCCTGTGCATAGTTGCTCCGGAATGTTTGTGCACGGCGTGCGGGAACGCTGCTGGGCAAGGCAGAAGGCTAGATGCACATGGCAGCGCAGAAACCTGCCGCCGAGCAGGAAAAGAATCCCTCGCAATCGGTGTCCTCGTTGCAGGGTAGGGAGCAGGCATCGATGTGAGGCGTGCACTCATCGAGCGGACCGCAACCGAGGCAGGCAGACGACTCGACGCGACCATCGGGGCAGGGATTGTGGTGCGGCCGTCCTTCGCAAACCGACAGGCACTCTTCGAGCGTCCAGAAGTTGTTGGCGTTGCCGTCGCAGCCCCCGTAGCGCCATTCAATGCACTTGCCGTCCTGCATCCCGAAGCGCCGTGCGTTGGCTTCGCAGGTTCCCGGGTCGAGTCGCAACGAGCAGAGGGCGGGAGGCTTCCAGGGTAGAGCGGCGCAATGCCCTGTCCAGTAGTTGCACGCTGTGTTTTCAGGGCATTCACCGTTGTTCGTGCAGCCGCAGGTGTGCACGGGGACGCAGGGCCCCTCACACTCACCGTTGCCTGCGGGAGCGCTTCGGGTGTAGCCGAACGGACAGTCGTTGCGGTACTGCGGATCGGGAACGACGTCACACGTGAGGGGCGTACGGCAGTTCACGGCGTCGGGTGAGCAGTGGGGACCGTTCAGACCTTCCACGCACACGAAGCCGTCCGTACAGCCAAGCGCGTCGCAGTTGAACACGGTCCCCCGGCCCACGCACTGCCCCGCCGCATCGGGCCCTAAGGAGACGGTCAGACACGTGAGGCCGGGCGGGCACGCGGCGCTCTGGCCCAGCCCCGCGCATTGAAGCGTCGGTACCACGCTTCGGCAAGTGCCGGAGCAGTCAGGCTCCACATTCGGATCGCAGGCGTCGGTCGGGTCATCCACACAAACGCCGTCGGGTGCGCAGTTCTCTGCTGCAACCCGCACGTTCGACCACACCGTGCAGGCAATTGGCGCGCCGTCGCTGCCGGCCGAACCGCCGCTCGTGGCCGTTCCGGCACCGCCGCCTTGTCCCGCATTGCCGGCGGTAGGGCTGCTGGGCGGCTCGTTCGTCAGCGCCTGACCGCGGCAGAAGCCGGCGTCGCACTCGTAGGTGCTGCCGAGCTTGTCGCAGTCGCTGCCCGTGCTGCAGCTCACGTCGCAGACCGCGATCGCTCCAGGCTCGATACTGAGAGCCGTGCAGACGGCGTTCGCCGACAGCTCGGCGCAAGACGTTTTACCGACGAGGCAACCGCGAGTGCACAGGCCGGAGATGCAATCGAGCCCTGCGCCGCAGCTGGCCGCGCAGCGGCGGAGAAAGTGTGATTCGCCACCGGTCGAGGGCTTCCCGAGCAATCCCCCGCACGCCGCCAGCAGCAGCGCCAAGCACAACATGCGCCACCTCGACGCCAGACCCTTCCCACTAGACTTTTGGTTCATGTTCGTCCTCTTCACCGCTTTCCACCCCAGAGCTCCGCTCGATCAGGCACTGGCCGACATACGTGACCACCTGTTGGTAGTCCTGCCGCAGGCCGTGTTCTCGGTTGTAAGTGTCGACGGCAAGTCGCAGCGCGGTTGACCGCTCGCGAATCTCGGCGAGTTGAGCCTTGACCTCTTGCTCCAGTGGATGGCCGGGCCACACGTCGAAGCTGAACGTGCTTCCGCCGACCAACGGACTAGGGTCGCCGCCCAACGAAGCCTGGCGCAAAACCCTGCTGCCGTCCGACGCGACGCTGCAGCAGGCGATCCGTTGCCTGGAAGACAGCGGGCTGCAGATCGCGCT
>JANNWK010000045.1:0-3712 GCA_031408355.1 Myxococcales bacterium | reverse complement strand
CGGCGTGATGACGACCGCGGGCAGCCCCGGCGAAGCGGGCGCGGCGGGCATGCCTGGAGCCGCCGGTAGCCCCAGCTGCGAGGCCACGAGCTGTTGCCCCGTTGACGCTCAGCTCTGTACGGCCGGTTGGGATGCAAACTGCGCTACCAGCGAGGACTGTTGTGATCCCGTCCTCGGTGTCTCCAGGAGCTGCGGCTACGGCGGCGGCGGCATCGACTACTCCGCCGACGTTTGCGTGAACAATTGCACGTCCAAGAGCTACGGCACCCAGAGCTGCAGCGAGTGCCTCGGCCAGGACGATCCGTCTTGCTACGACATGTGGACCGAGAGCTGCGCGGGCGAAAAGATCTACTGCTCGGACCCGGTAGTTGGCTATCGCAAGAGTTGCGTCGAGGTGGGCCCCTACGACCGAACCATCGACGTGGAATGCGTGTGCGATCCGGACCTGTGAATTGGCGCATTCGAGGCTGGTCGGGCCATCAGGATGGTGCGGGCGCTCAACCTTGCGGGGGCAACCCGCGCAGTCGCGGCCAGGTCTCTTCGAGCCAACTACTGTCGACCATGGGCGCGGTTTCGGTCTGGGCACCGTCGACTCGAAGCCCTACATGGATTGGTCCCGCTGACAGCAGCGCCGCTGCCCGCCGGGTGCCGCCCGCCGGTTGCCGTAAGTAGCCGCGCCCCGAGACCGCACCGCAGCGGGCGGATGTCAGCTCGAGCTTGAGGCCGCTTTCAGCTGCGTGAAACGCCACGGTGCCGTCCAATGCGCCCAGGTTCAGGCCGGCTGACAGCAGCCTTTGAGCCAATGGCCCCACCGCCAGTGACAGCAGCGTATCGCCGTCGGAAGCGCGAAAGGAGACGGCGCCTTGCGCAAACTGCGCCGGTTCTTGTTCAGTCCGAAAGCGGGCGACGGCATGAAGGTCGCTGTGGATGTCGAAGTCAGCGTTCTTGACGTGGCCGCGCTGTATCGAGAGGTCGACGTGCCCGTCGCCGACTCTTTGGGCGTTTCGCGTCAGCTTTACCGAAAGCTTGGCGGCCCCGCCGAACCTTGGCCGCGCCTTGCCGGCGAAGAGACCATCGAACCAGGCCAAGTTGGCCAAGCTAGCTTCCGTTTTGAGGTCGGCGCCCGCGGGTTTGATGGGCTGAGTGAGGTCGCCGCCGATGAGCGTGACTGACGCCTTCAGCTGACGCGCCGCGGGACCGTCGAGCTTGGAGTGTTGGGAGCTCATGCGCACGTCTTGCAGCACGACCCCCACGTCTAGCTCGGGCTCGAGACGAGTCCGCCTCACCTGCAACGCGGTTTCGGCCATGAGCGAAACGTTGGGCCAAGCCAGCCTTAGGGCAGGAGAGCTGGCTTTGAACTCGCTCTTAGGCTCGACAACGCCCCGCATGACCCGCGCATTGATTGAGTAGGAGGTCTCACCGCTCAGCTCGAGCTGCTGCGTGGGTTTCGTGTAAACGTTCAAAAATCGCGCATCGCCGCCGGTCAGCTCGAGCTCAAGCTTCGTGGAAATGCTGCGAAATACCTCGAGCCCGACTGTGTTTTTGACATCCAGGTTGGGCATCGAATAGCTGATGTTGCCGGTCACGCGCCGCGCGACCAACGCGTCGCCGACGCTCAGACTCCCCCCACGAAGGCGTAGCGCGGCTGGGTCGACCTGCACGAGACGCTCAGGCTGTACGAGGAACGAACCTCGCGCGTCGCCGTCACCGGCGTAGCGGTATTCGAGCACCCACAGCTCCGCCACGTGAGCCACCACGTTCTCGATGCGAATCTGCCAGGCGTTGTACTCGGCGTCCGGTGTAGAGGGTGGCTTGACGCCGTGGTACAGGGGTGGATCCGAAAAGCCTTCGATTTTAGGGTAGGCGGCGAAACGCAGGCCATTGCTACCGACGCCGTGCGACTTGTGCCGCATCCGGAACGACACGCCATCGGCCAGCAGCGAATGCGCGTGGAATCGGCGCCGCAACAGCTCGGTCAAGTTCAGGTCCAGCGTGGCCCGCTCCAAAAAAACCTGAAACTGCACGTTGTAGCCTTCGAAGCGCAGGCGAAGCCGCTTCACGTGAACGTGCCCCGGCACGATGCTGTAGGCCGAAGCGTAGTCGAGCTTGACGCCATCTGCAGTCTGGACCGCCGCGACCACGCCGTTCGAGCGCAGAAGCGCGTTGGCGCCGACGATATAGACGAACTCCATACCGACGAGCACGTACGCTACTCGCCTGGCGACGATCGCGATGTCCCGTTTCCGCACACGTGCCCGGGTGAGGCCGCCAAAACGCCCCAAGGCAGCGCGCAATCGAGGTAAGAGCGTCACCGTCAGCCCTAAACAGCAAGAAGCAAGCCAGGGCGTGAAGGGCCGCATTGCCGGGACAGAGACCTCGAGGGTACGCCAGCTGCCTCCTGTCCCGCCGAAACACTGATCAGGCGAGTCGAGCGTGGCGCTGTGCAGGGTCAGGTCGGATGACCACGCGATAGCGCCCCGGACCTTCCAAGGCCCCGGCTCGTTGAGGAGGATGACGCCGTCGTTGAGCATGCCTGAGCGGGAGGGCTCATTCGCGGGACGCCAATGCTGGCGTCGACGCGTTCACGGCAGCCAGGATCCGAAGGTGGGGAAAGCGCGCCTGTAGTCGCTAGCTCGCGACGGTATTCGTCCGCGATACGGATCGTGACGCACGGCGGAACCCAGGGTGTGAACTGCTCGGGCGTGCCACCGCTGAGGGTGCTTTGGGCCGAGCGCTTCGCGCGCCTGCTGCGTATTGCGTCCGTCGGGCTTCGTTTCTGAGCGCGGAACGAAGTCATTAGGTGCGCCCCGCGTGGCGAGGTAAGGCTGAAGACCGAGGACCTGACCGTGAAAATCCAAGTCGGCTACGAGCTGACGTACGAGTTTCCACAGCCGACTCCGCTGATCCTGGTGCTGAACGTGCACTTCAGTCGCGCGTCGGACATCGTCGTTCCGGATCACATGCACTGCCAGCCGTCGATTCCGATCAGTAGCTTTCGGGACGGTTTTGGCAACTGGTGTAACCGGCTGGTCGCGCCTGTGGGCCGCTTCGTGGTTTCGGCCAACGGGGTGGTAAGCGATAGTGGTCAGCCCGATCCGTCATGGAACGCCGGCGAGCAGCACCAGCTGCAGATGCTGCCCGAGGAGACGTTGGTCTTCCTGCTGGGCAGTCGTTATTGCGAAACGGATCGAATTACGGAGATCGCGTGGAAGTTGTTCGGGCACACGCCGCTCGGTTGGGCTCGCGTTCAAGCTGTGTGTGACTTCGTGCACAGCCATGTTGAGTTTGGCTATCAGCATGCCAACGCTACTAAGAGCGCTTGGGAGGTCTACAACGAGCCGCGTGGGGTGTGTCGCGACTTTGCCCACTTGGCGGTGACCTTCTGCCGCGCCCTAAACATTCCCAGCCGCTATTGCACTGGTTACCTGGGTGACAGCGGTGTGCCACCGCCGCACGGCCCGATGGACTTTGCGGCGTGGTTCGAAGTCTTTCTTGGTGGGCAATGGCACACCTTCGATCCGCGCAACAACGTGCCCCGCATCGGGCGCATCTTGATAGCGCGTGGGCGTGACGCAGCCGACGTCGCGATTGCCACCACGTTCGGCCCGAACAAGCTCGAGGGCTTCCGCGTCTGGACCGACGAGCTTGCTGACACCTAAGATAGCGTCGGTGCGCGCTTGGTCAGCTCGCGTCCGCGAAAACTCTGAGCGCC
>JANNWK010000044.1:0-3174 GCA_031408355.1 Myxococcales bacterium | reverse complement strand
CCCAGCCTTGTCGCAGACGACGGCGAGCTTGGGGATTCAGCACGCCAGAGACTCCCTAGCCTGGTCGTTCCGCTGGACCCGGATGACGCCCGGGCTCTCGTTGGTCGATTTTTCACGGCAGTCCTGCTCGAATCCAGCGCCGATCTGTTCCCACTATTTGCCGTCGAGGCCTGGTCGACCTCGGAGGGCAACCGCCAACCGGCCCAAGCCTTGTGGCGGGCAAGACTCGCTCAACTGGACTACGGAAGTCTGGCCGGACGGGTCGTGGGCGGGCCGACCAGCTTACGCACCTACACTTTCAAGACGGCGGCTCGCGCCCGCCAGGACGGCGTCCCCCCTCCTGCCACGCCCGATGAGGTCGTGGTTGTGGCCAGAATCGGCGTTGCCTGGACCGGCAAGACACGCCTTTTCGGGGATCAGCTGGCTTTTCGGCTCCGACCGAAGGCCGACGAGGTTCGCTTCGAGATCGCCGAAATCACGGAAGACTTTCGACTACCATAGGGGGCTAACGTCTCTGCTCGGCGGTCTTCCGCCGGCTCGAGCGGGTGACGCGTGCTGTACAGGGATGTCGAACCATGGTGATGCCAGAGGCTGCTGAGCTGTGCCCGCAGTGCGCCGCGGACGTCGGCGCGGCTGCAACGCGCTGTCCGAACTGCGGATTCTTGTTGGCGGCGGCGCCTGCTCCCCGCACCGGTCCACCGCAGCCCAGGCCAGTCCGCCAGAGAGAAGCTGGGCAGCGGGGTCTGCTGCCCGTGCTCCTCGTGGGCGGCCTGGTGACCCTGGGCCTTGGGATCTCGGGGGCGATCGTCTGGTTTCGGCAGGGTCCGCCTGCCGTGGCAGCCGCCGTTGCGAGTGTCGCACCCACGCCCTCGTCGACTGACAGGGACGAACTGGGTGTGGAGCCCAGCCGCACACTGTCGGAAGCCCGCAAGCTCGCCGACTCGTGGCGCAACGACGCGCTGCTCGTGACCATCAGCGCCGGCCCCTTGACGGCGAAGGGCGTCGCGCCGGATGGACGAGCAGAGTTCGCCTACGCGCAGCCGAGCGTCCGCAAGATCACGGCAGGCACCGAGGTCGCGCCCGAACGGTTTGTGGTCCGTTCGAGCGACGGGGCCACCACGAGCGCCGAAGAACGTGGCGACAAGGCGTACAGCGTACCCGAGCCCAACTGCGCGTTCGAGGACGCCTGGCTCGCTGTTCAGCGCTCGGGTGTCGTTATCGCGCCCGGCCTTGGCCTTCGTTATGCGTGGAGTCCGCGACACGCGCGCCCAGTCTGGGAAACCACCGGCAGCGCCGGGGAACCCCTGCGCACCCTGGACGGTGTGACCTGTTCGATCCTGACCCGTTAAACCCTTAGGGCCCGCGCTATCCGGCGCTCACATGCCCGACAGGATGCGAAAGCGCTCACCGTCTCGCACGAGTTCGATCCGATTGTCAGCCACGCGCCGTCGCCACACGTCGCCCTCACCGGTCGGGACCTTGTAGCTGGCGCTGTAGGTGTAGTCGACGAAGACTTGGTTGCTGCGACCCAACGAAATCTGCCGGTAGTGGATCTCGTAACGGATGGCCTTGGTCTGGCGGAATGTCTTCTGCAGGTAACCCTCGAGCCCAGCGAAGTCCAGATCGTCTGTCGTGTCGACGCTGCCGCCGTCCTCGTAGTATTTTGGGTCTGCCAGCTTGAGCAGTAGCCGAGTGTTGCGCCTCTCGACCGCATGCCGATAGTCCTCACAGAACGCGATCACCCCGCGGTTGAAGGCTGAATCCTCCACCTGCGTGTTGGGGATGACATCTCGCGAGCAGCCGGAAAGGTACGCGAGCGCGAGGAGGGCGGCGGCTTTGGATGTGGCTGACAAGAGGGTCACGGGGTCGAGAACGCCGCGGAGCGAAGGGCTATTCCGGCGGCGCCACACTGCCAAAGCCCGCGGGGCCCCGCAAGCGGGCTCGACGGCAGAAGGCCTCTAGCGCTCGAAACCCCGCATTTCCTAGCAAATCGGCCGACTGGGCGAGCACCAACTCCGAGCGAACGAGAGCCCGCCCAGGGCCCAAAGCCGTCAGCACGACGGCGTACGCGCCGCTCTCGAGCGGGGCGTAGCCGAGCGCCTCGAGCACCTGACGAGCCGTCTCGCCCGCGTCCTCTGCAGCGATGACCAGCATCGCGTCGGCGTCCCCCGAAGCTATCCAGTCAGACGCAACCAGAAGCGCTTCGAGAGCAGCCGCGGCGCCCGCCCCCACGGAGTGTGACGGGCCTCTTAGTCCGAACGCGATCGCCACTTGCCCCGCGCACGCGTTGGGCGAGGTCGCAGGAAAGCGCCGCGGCTCTGCGTGCTCGCGACCTCGCGCGTAGTAGCGCGCCGCGAACGCTCGATCCGCCTCTATCGTGGCGGCTACACTGCCCACGATGACCCCCGTGCGCTCGCGGTCGAGCGGCAGGCCCTGTTCCTCGAGCGCGAGCAGCGCCTCCGCCGCAGCGGCCACCGCCAAGCTGGATAGCTCGTCGGAGCGCGGCAGGCGCTCGACGGGTGCCACTAGCAGCAACCGAACACGTTCAAGCTGAAGCCCGTGAACGACGCGACCTTCAGCCGCAAGCCAGGTGGAGCGAGCTGTCCGCAGCGATTGCGCTGACTGCTCCGAACGCCGTCCCGAAAGCACCAGCGCCGCGTTAGCCCCTCCGAAGGCCGTGGAAAACTTGAGGCAACGGTCGGATGCATGCAGCTGGTTGTGCCCGAGCAGGCGCGCGGCGAATTCGGGCATGGGAGATCCCGGTGCGAGGGTCGCCGGGAGGAGGCCGGCATTGAGCGCAGAGAGCGCCGACAGAGACTCCAGCGCGCCAGCAGCCCCCAACGTGTGTCCGACTATCGGCTTGAAGGCGTGGAGCGGAACAGTCTCCGCCGCGGGCCCAAAGACGCGAAGCAACGCCTGCGCCTCCGCCGCATCGTTGAACAAGGTGCCCGTCCCATGAACGCTCACGAAATCGATCTGGGCCGGCCGCGTCACCGCGTCGGCAAGCGCCAACTCGGCGGCTCGCGCCAGTCCTGTGCCAGTGCGATCGGGGGCCGTGACATGTACGGTGTCGGTCGTTGCCCCGAACCCCTCAAGGTAGCCGAGCGGCGAGCTCTTCACCCGCCCTTCGCTGGCCAGAGCCAAGAGTGCAACACCCTCCCCTAGCACCATGCC
>JANNWK010000043.1:0-5016 GCA_031408355.1 Myxococcales bacterium | reverse complement strand
GGCGGAGACCCAAGCACGAGACCAGCGACGGTGAGCACTCCGTCGCTCGCGCCGAGGCCCAAGAGCTTGGAGATCCCGAAGTCCAGAACCTTGGCAACCCGCGCTGGCCCGTGAAAGAACAAATTGGCAGGCTTCAGATCGCGATGAACGATGCCGGCCTTGTGGGCGACTGCCAGGCCACCGGCGAGACTGTGCAAGAAGCCGAATACCTCGCGCGCTGGAAGCGGCCCTGCTTTCACCAGTCGCTCCTCGAGTGTCTCGCCCTCCAGCAGCTCCATGACGAGGTAAGGCAGGGCCGGGACACCTCGGAGCGGCGACTCATGGTAGCCCACGTCGTAGACCTCTACGATGGCCGGGTGGCGGAGGCTGCCGGCGGCGCGCGCTTCCTGTAAGAAGCGCTGCACGGCGCTCGGATCGAGAGCTGCCTGCTCATTCATCACCTTGAGCGCAAACTTGCGCTCCGTCATTTCGTTGTGAGCCGCCCAGACGCTTCCCATCGCCCCCGAACCGACGAGCTCGATCAGCCGGTACCTGCCTCCGACCAGATCGGAAGGACGGAGCTCACTTGGCTGCAGCACCCTGCGGATTGTAGCCTACGCGTCAGGACGCTGCCGGCCCACTTTGGGGCTGGCCGAACAGCGACCGAAGCGGGTAGCTTGCGCGAGATGGGCCTCCGTCACGTCGTCATCCCGATGTTGCTCGCGATCGGGGTCTCGTTCGCTGCCAACCCGGCGCGGGCGGAGCCCAGCCCAGAGCCCAGCGAGGAGCAACTGGCAGCGGCGCGCAGCAGTTTTGCCGAGGGGCTCCGGCTCGAGGAATACCGAGACTTCGTGGGAGCACTGGAACGCTTCGAGGCCGTGGCGGCGATCAAGCTCACGCCGCAGGTCCGCTTTCACCGGGCCCTGTGTCTCGAGAAGCTGGGCCGCTGGGTTGAAGCGCGCGAGGACTTTGCGCGCGCGCGAGACGAGGCGCTCGCCGGAACCGACGAGCTTGCGCGCGTCCGCACCAACTCGCAGACGCACGTGGCTTGGCTGGACGCGCGCCTGCCAACGTTGACCCTCAGCCTGGCGCCGCCTGGCGCGCGGGCAATGGTTGACGCGCGTGTCTTGCCCGTCTCGCTCGGTGCCCATCCCATCGCGCTCGATCCGGGTCCCCACGTGCTCAGGGCCACGGCGCCCGGGCATGCCGAGCTGGTCGAGCGCTTCGAGATCAAGCCAGGGCAAAAGTTGCGCGGGCGCGTGGTCTTGTCGCGACTCGGAGCGAGCGCAGGTCAACGGCCAGAACCTGGTCGGGCGCCCCTCTACGTCGGTGCCGGTATCGCGGCGGTTTCTTGGGCCGGCGCTGGCGTGGCTCTCGTGCTGCGCAATTCGACCCTGAGCGACCTTGATGCGCAATGTGGTGCGGACAGGCAACGCTGTCCGGAAACTGCTCGAGGGCTCGACGGTCGGGGGGCGACCCTCAACACACTGGGCAACGTCTTCATCGGCGTAGGCATCGCGGCGGCGGTGTTCGCAATTGGCGCCGTGCTCTGGAATCGTTCGAGCAGCACGGATGGAGCCCCGGTTTCACCGCCGAGTAGCTTGCGCCTTGCTAGAAATTGACTCGGCTGTACGTATTGCCTAGTTGGCCGCTCGGCTGCGGAACTCCGGGGACGTCAAAAGACTCACGATGAGCCGGGGGATGTCCCCACCGCTCGCCTTGAAGTTTCCGGCAATACCGGTGGTGGTGCAGTAGACGCTCGGTGATTCGTCGATACCGGCGACGTATTTGAAAACGTTGCCCGTGAAGCGATCGTGGCCGAGCTTCGACGCGGCAATCTTCTGCAGCATCTCTTCGGCATTCTGAAAGGTGCCGTCGATCTCGCCCGAGCCAGTGATGGTGCCGCTGGTATCGATGGGCAAGCCATTGTCAGTGGTGCGAAACTTGCCGACCGCATCGAAGGCTTCGAACGGGTAGCCCACCGCATCCATGAACTGATGGCAGCCCGCACATCCTTCCACGGAGTGGCTCGTCTGCAGGAGCTGGCGCAGGGTCTGAGGTGGGGCGTCCAGCGAGGGCTCCGGGAACATGACGGCCTTGGGCGGGGGCGGAATCACGACTCCTAGAAGCTTGCTCGAGATGAAGTGCCCTCGCGCCACGGGGTTGGTCTCGTCGGCATGGGCGAACGTGGCCATCAACGCCGGGTGGGTGAGCAGCCCCATGCGTCCGGGCTCGGGGGCGGGTGCCAGGCTGCCCTCCGGCGCAAGCCCCTGCAGGCTGGTCCAACCCATCAGGGCGGCCGTCCGCGGCCGGATCACGAAGTCTCGCGTCGTGAGCAGCGCCGTGAAGGTGGGGCTGGCAGAACGGAGAACGCTGCCGATCGTGTCCGAGAAATCTGCCAGGAGCGCGCTGCGCGCCTCCGCGTCGAACCCGGGAAAGAGGGCGAGATCCTTTTGCTGAGTCGGCAAGTCTCGCGTCCGGAACAGCTCGCCCAGGAAGGCCTTCAGGCCGTCCTGGCCCTCCGGCAACGCGAGCACGCGCTCGACCTGCGTCGCGATCTGCGGAGACTCTTGCAGGCTATTGCTGTCGGCGGCATCGCGCAGCAATTTGTCCGGTGGAGCGTTGGTGAGCGTGAACGCGATGGCGCCGGCAAGCTCATGCGAGGTGAGCGAAAGCACGTTGGGCTCCCCGGTGGCCGCCCCGAGCTGCTTCTGAAACAGAAAGTGCGGGGAGCTGAGCATCGCGCGGAGCACGAGCTCGGCTGCGGCGCTGGCTCCGGCTGCCACGCGAGCCTGCTCGAAGAGCGCGGCCAGCTTCGTCACCTCCCGCTCTGCGAGGGGCTCGCGGTAGAGCTCGCGTCCGAGCTGCTTGATCATGCTGGTTGCGCAGACCGAATCGGCCGCTTGTTTCAGGCAGGAGAAGCGCCCCGACAGCTGAGCTGCCGTGTCTTTGGCGACGCTGAGCGCATTGCTGCGAATGGTCTGGCTGGTGTTAAAGTCGAAGCGACGCAGCTCGGCGTTGGTCGAGTACTCCGCCGACCGATCCGAGTTGCTGAACGGATTGGTCACCTCCGCGGCACCCGGAAACGCGGCTTCGATGCTGGCAAGATACTGCACGCCGTTCAGCGCCCCGATGCGCGACGGCAGACGGCTGTTCTCGGCGCATGTCCCGGTGCTTGCGCCCGGACCACTGGCATCGATGCCGCCGGGAAGCATGCTGCTGGGGACGCCAGCTTCGGGCGCGGACCCACCTAGCTCACCGGTGCAACCCGCGAGACTTGCGTGGAGGAGCAAGATCCCAGCGCTCGCGCCGGCTCTGAATAGCGACTTTCTCATGGGCCGCTTCATGTCAAAAGTCCGGGGAGCGGCCCAGTACAGGGATCTACGCCATCGCCAAACTCGTTGAGCTCAAGACCTAGCGCCTGGGCGGTCGTGATGTGCGCGCGACCCAGAGCGTGCTCGGCGAAGTTGGGGCCAACGCCTTCGACGAAGCGCCGCCATTGGCCCGTCTTGAGCCGGCCATTGCCCTTGCCTAGCCAGATCATGGAGTGCGCTTGAGTGCCTCCGTGGTGATACCCTCCGCCGTCGCTCAGCCACGCCATGAGCAGCGAGTCGGCCATCGTGCCAGCACCCTCGGGGATCTGCTTCAGCTTTTGGTACATGTACGCCACCTGCTCGGCGTGAAAGCCCAAGATCTTCTCGCAGAACGTGCCTTCTTCGTCGCCGTGGCCAATGTCCTGATGGTGGTTTCTCGCAACGCCGTCGAACTCGTACATCATGTGCACACAGGCGTAGGTGTGGAGCATGGTGACCTGCCGAGTGGCGCCGCACTGAAGCGCCGCAACCCCGAGGTCACACATGTAGCGCCAGAAGGCGGGATTGTTGCTGCCCTGCGTATGGCCTTGAAAGTCTTTGGCTTCGCCTTGCGTGAACTCTTGCGGAGCTATCGCCGGGCAGGCGCCGGCCACCCCGCCAGCAAGTGCTCGCTCGATTTCACGAACAGACTCCAGGTACTGCTCGAGCTTTTGCTTTTCGAGCACAGGGAGCTCAGACTGGAAGGTTTGGATGTCGTCCTTGAGAAAGTCGAGATAGCTCTTCTCCAGCTGTACCAAGACTTCGTCCTGGTTCCCTACGCCGAAGATCTGCTCGTGCGCCTTGACGGGATCAAGTGTCGGGTACACGGGCTCCTTGCGGGCTCGGCCGAGTATCGTGCCCTGCGCGCAGTTCCCGAAGGAGACGTCGAACGGATGGCCCAGCACGACCGACCGCAGGCGAGAATCCTTGCTCAATTCGTTGGCGATCAGCTGATCGATCGTGACACCGCCCACCACCAAGTCCGTGACCCCTTCGATGCTGAGCTCGGCGCCGCGCTCGGTGCAAGAAAGCGCGCTGCTGGCGTTGCCATGCAGGTACTCACCCCGCGTGCAGTAGAGGTTCTGTGCAACCGTGAGCTCGGACTGGAACGGCTCGAAGTGCTTCATGAACGACGCCAGCTGAAAGCTGTCTGGGGTCTGCAGCTGGGTCTTGTCGAGGTGCACCTTCTGCAAGCCGTTGCCGTGGTTGTACAGGACGAACCGTGGAGTGGTCGTCACGGCCCCGCGCGCCTCGCGGTCGAGCCGCAGCACCAAGCCTCCCATCAGGCCGGTGGCGGCCAAGCGCAGGAAGTGTCTCCGATCCTTCACCGCCCGGCTCCCGCGTGGGCTGAAGATCGAACCCAGCGGTTTGGATCCATGCATCGTCCTTCCCTCAGCAAGTCGCGTGCCCTTCTCCCGCACCGCCCAGGGCCCCGTTCGGGGGGCTTGGGCTCCATTGGGGTTGGAAGGTTTCCGTCGAGGCCCGGTCACCGCGGTGCGGGCTGGTCATCACTGTGTCCTCCCACGAAGCCGCAAGGAAGGACTCGGTCTCGACATGAACGTCCATCCGGGATAGACACGACGAAAGGGACGCGCGCACGGCGAGCGAATCTGCTTGAGCATCCTACCCACGGAACTAGACAAGACCATGGAGGCTCGGACGCTGGCCGAGCCCGCTCCACAAA
>JANNWK010000042.1:0-4928 GCA_031408355.1 Myxococcales bacterium | reverse complement strand
GGTCAAGGCGGCGGCAAGCACATCTTGTAGCGTTGGAGGTGCAGTTCGCTCCCGACGCCGCCGGGCTGAGGCTGCGACCAAGCGATCGCGACCGTGCCGGTCGGCAGGATGGCAACGGCGGGCCAGTCCGGGCCGCCGAAGTTCAGCGACTCGCCGCTGTCCATCCGCGCTAGCTCCAAGACCTCGCCAACGCCGGTGGCGCCGTCGGGAGCGTTGGGGGAAAAATCCGCGCGCGTGAGGGCAACGTTGAGGACCGCTTCGAGCTCGTCCGGCGGCTCAGCTTTCGCCTGAAGCTGTGGGAGCGCCGCGACCGAGTAGACGACGCCGGGGGGATCGGCGTCGAAACGAACGGTGGCGCCCGCGACGTTACGCACCCCACTAGCCAGATCGTCGGCAGTACATGCGCCGCTCTTCGATGTGCAGCTGTTGGCGCCGCAGACGATGGTCGTCCCGCTGGTCGTCAGGTAGTCAGCCCCTGCCTTGGTGATGTTGCCGATCCACACTCCTGGAATTCCGGTGCCGATCACGGTCGAGCTGAGGTAGGCGCCTTCGGCTCTTTGGCACTCGATGACGCTCGAGCGGTTCCTGCCACTTGTTTCGAGGTAGGTGCCGAGCGCGCTGCCCGCCGCCTCGGCCGTGAACAGCACCGCTGGCTGGTCATCGGCCGTGGAGAGCAGAGCGAAGGTCGTGGCGGGCAACGTGACTGCACCGAATGTGGTGGTGGCGCCTCCCAGCAGGCCGTGAACGGCGATAGTGCCATCCTCCTGAATCCAAGCGCCGGTCACGGAGTTGCCGATCTTCAATGCCTGGGGTGACACCCAGGGGTTGGCGGTGCTGTACGACGTCCCCACGATCTTCGCCGTGGTGTTGCCATTGCGGTGCGTGAGGTGCAGGACCCGGGTGGTTTCGGCGACAGTGGCGGGCTGGACGGCAACGAAAGCGTGCAGAGTGAGCCCACCGAGCGTCTCATCGACAGCCAGCCCGGCGCTGCTAGCTGCCAGCCCAGTTAGCGGCAAATTGCTCAGTTTGGCCAGTGTTTCTAGCTCAACGGCATCGCTGTCGAGCTGATACAAGGTGACCTCCGGGATCGGCTCCTGCCCGGCGAGCTGCGTTTCCAGGACCGAGAGGTAGAAGGCGTTGGTTCCCGACACCAGGGTTGCGCGCCCGTGCTCGTTGGCGGTCAAAGTGGTGTCGAAGCCGTCGAGTGCCAGGCCCGGCTGGACCTGATGCTGGCAGCTCGGAACCGCGCCCGCCTCGTCGCAAGTGTCGAGCGTGCATGGGTCGGAGTCGTCGCAGTCCCCGCAAGCGTCACCCATCCCCGCGCGGCCGGCGCTGCCATTGCCGCCCACGCTCAGCGTCGGTGCTCCGGCGTCGCCCTCAGTTGGGCCCGACTGCAGCTTGTCGAAATCGAGCAGGAAGGCGCACGACGCCAAGAGGGGCAGGGTGGAGACGGCCAGAGCGGAGTGGAAGACGTGGCGCATTTAGAACGTCCAGGCGGCAGAAGCCGCAGCGCCGCGGCTGCCTAGCGCGACGTCCAGCCACGGCCGGCGCGCGGATTGTTCGTCGGGCCCCGGTTTCGTGGTGAGCAGCAGCACGACTCCGAGCCCGATGCCGAGCGCGGCACCGCCGGTCAACACGGTGCTGGCCATGGCGAGCCCGCGCGCGCTCGCGAGCTTTTCATCACTGCAGCTCGGGCTGCAGTCGTCCTTGGCTTCGTCATAGGCATTCTGAGCCATCAGGCCTGTGGCCAAAGCTGCCCCGCCGAGCAGGCCTCCGACGCCGAGTGCGATGAAGGCGGGCATTCGCGAGGGCCTAGCCCGACCTGCGCCCGGCGCTGGCTGGCTCGGGGAGCTACGAGGGGGTGGGGTTGCGGCGGCGGGCGCGCCAGCGGGGCTCGCGGGCGCAGCGGGCTCCGCCACTGTGGCTACGGGCTGCGGCGCGTCGCCGGCACGCTTCCGCAGGTTCTCGAGGCGCAGCTGAATCGTTGCCACCAGGTCCCCGTTCGGCGCCGCCTCAAGATAGGCCCGGAGGGCGTCCTGCGCTTGGGCAAGCTCGCCGCGGCGCTCGTGCACCGTGGCGATGTTGACCAGGATTTCCGGACGTTTCGAGAGCTCGTAGGACTTCTCGAAGGCCTTGAGCGCGTTCTCGTAGTCGCTCTCCTCCAGGTAAGCGGCGCCCGAGTCGAAGTGACGCCGCGCCAGATCGTCGGACGAACTCTCGGCATAGAGTGGTGGGGAGAGGAGTAGCGAAAACGCGCAGGCCAGCGACCGTGCCAGATGCAAGGACCGCGAGCCCGGCCGGTTTCTGCCGAAAAGCATGCACGTTACTAGTACCATGCCCTGCCCCGCGTCGCGGGCCGGCGTTTCTGCCGAACCCTGGGCCGATGGTTTTCATTCGTGCTGGATTCGGGAGGCTTACCGCCGCGCCGAAGAACCGTTTTCGCGCACGGTTCGGCGGTGCTAGGGGCAAGCGCGATGCCCCGCCGGAACGACATCAACAAGATCCTGCTGATTGGCTCGGGCCCGATTGTTATCGGTCAGGCTTGCGAGTTCGACTACTCAGGAACACAGGGCGCCAAGGCCCTGACCGAGCTCGGTTACGACGTCGTGCTCGTCAACTCGAACCCGGCGACGATCATGACCGATCCGGAGCTGGTTCGACGAACCTACGTCGAGCCGCTTACGGTCCAGACGCTGTCGGCTATCATCGAGCGCGAACGCCCTGACGCGCTTCTGCCCACGCTGGGCGGGCAAACGGCGCTGAACCTCGCGCTTGAGTTGCACGAGGCGGGGGTGCTTTCGCGCCACGGCGTGAAGCTCATTGGTGCGCAGGTCGACGCGATTCGCAAGGCCGAAGACCGCAAGCTGTTCAAGGAGGCGATGACCCATTGCGGGCTTGAGTCGGCGCGCTCGGGCGTGGCCAGCAGCGTTGCAGAGGCCCGTGAGATCGCGAAGGAGACCGGGTTCCCGGTGATCCTGCGCCCCAGCTTCACGATGGGCGGCTCCGGCGGCGCAGTCGTCGAGCGGCCCGAAGACCTTGACGCCAAGGTGGCGTGGGCGCTGCAGCAATCGCCGACCTGCGAAGTGTTGGTCGAAGAGAGCCTAATCGGCTGGAAGGAATACGAACTGGAGGTTATCCGCGACGCGGCCGACAACTTCATCGTGGTGTGTTCGATCGAGAATATCGATCCGATGGGAGTTCACACGGGTGATTCCATCACCGTCGCCCCAGCCATGACGCTTACCGATCGGGAGTATCAGCGTTTACGCGACGCGGCGCGCACCGTGATGCATGAGATCGGCGTCGAGACAGGCGGCTCGAACGTGCAGTTCGCCGTCGACCCCAAGACGGGGCGCGTGCTCGTGATCGAGATGAACCCGCGCGTCTCGCGGTCGAGCGCTCTGGCTTCCAAGGCGACGGGCTACCCGATCGCCAAGATCGCCGCGAAGCTGGCTGTGGGCTTCACGCTCGACGAGCTGACCAACGACATCACGGGGACGAGCGCTGCCTTCGAACCCACCATCGACTACGTGGTCGTCAAGTGGCCGCGCTTTGCCTTTGAGAAATTTCCTGGCGCAGACCCACGCCTAGGGACCCAGATGAAGAGCGTGGGCGAGGCGATGGCCATCGGGCGTACGTTCTGTGAAGCCATCCAGAAGGCCGCCCGTTCGCTGGAAACGGGCAAGATGGGCCTCGTCAGCCTGCTTGACCGCGTCGACTACCGCACGCTGTCACTTGAGCAAGACCAGCAACGCGATCTCGCCCGGGATGCGCCGCCGGCAGCGCGCCCCAAGCAGACGCTGCCGCCTCCTGGCGAGAACGAGCTTATCGGTCCGCTCGAGCGAGCCATCGCCATACCGACGGCGGATCGGCTCTTCTACGTGGGCGATGCGATTCGAGCCGGGATTACCCTCGAAAGGATCCACGGACTCACCGGTATCGATCCCTGGTTCCTGTCGCAGATGCAGCGCATCGTGAGCATGGAGGCCAAGCTTGAGAAGGCGCCCGAGCTAACGTTCGAGCTGGTTCGAGAAGCTAAGCGCCTTGGCTTTAGCGACGTTCAGCTCGCGGCCTTGCGCAACTTGAGCCAGTCTGAGGTGCGCGAGGCTCGGCTCAAGCTCGGTATCGCGCCTGTGTTCAGCCGCGTCGATACCTGCGCGGCTGAGTTCCCGGCCAAGACTCCCTACCTGTACTCCAGCTTCGAGAGTGAGTCCGAGGCGGACGTTAGCTCCAAACAAAAGGTCATCATTCTCGGCGGCGGGCCCAATCGTATCGGGCAAGGGATCGAGTTTGACTACTGCTGCTGTCATGCCGTGTTTGCGCTTCGGGAGCTCGGGCTCGAAACGATCATGGTGAACTGCAATCCAGAGACGGTTTCGACGGACTACGACACCTCGGATCGGCTCTACTTCGAGCCGCTCACGCTGGAAGACGTCCTCTCGATCTGTCAGGAGGAGCAGCAAAAGGGCGAGCTGCTTGGGGTAATTGTGCAGTTTGGAGGGCAGACTCCGCTCAGGCTCGCTGTGCCGCTTGAGCAGGCCGGAATACGTTTACTCGGTACCAGCGCCGACGCCATCGATCGAGCGGAAGACCGCGAGCGCTTCGATGAGCTGCTCACCAAGCTCAACCTGATGCGTCCGCGCGCGGGTATTGCCAAGAGCGTGGAGGAAGCAAGCAGGATCGCTCGAAGTATCGGCTATCCGGTGCTGGTTCGCCCTTCGTACGTGCTCGGCGGACGAGCGATGGTGACCTGTTGGAGTGACGACGAACTCGCGTCCTATGTTCAGGTGGCGATCGACGCAGCCGTCGAGGAAGGGGGCTCGCAAACCCTGCTGATCGATCAGTTCCTCAAGAACGCGATCGAGGTTGACGTTGACTGCGTGTCCGATGGCAAGCGCGCCGTCATCGGCGGCGTGATGCAGCACATC
>JANNWK010000041.1:0-3205 GCA_031408355.1 Myxococcales bacterium | reverse complement strand
CGGATCGAAGGCGTCGAACGTGAGGTCGTTGACCACGGGCGCGATGCTGGGCGGCACGATCACCGGCGCAACACTGTACGGGGCCGGGACAATGCTGCGCGGCGGCGTGCTGTGGGCGGGCTCTGCGGGCTTGCTGTCGCGCGGGCCTGAAGGGGGTGGGGGAGGCGGCTCAAACTCATCCCCAAGACCCGCCACTTCGCCCAGCGTGAGCCACTTGGCGTCACCCTCGAGGCACACATAGGTGTTCTCGTGAATGAGCCCCGCGTTGAACGCGGCGTCGAGCTGGTCGAGCGTGAATAGGCGCACGTCGCCCGCTTCGATCTGCGTGTAGTAACGATCTTCGGCTTCGTCTTGAGCGGTGGCTGCGTACGACATGTGGCTCCACGCTAGCTTGTGAGCCGGGGTCGAGCCACTGCTGTCAAACGGCAAATCTCTTTACAATTCGGCTCATTACGCAGGCTCACGGTAGTGTTCCGCGGGGACGCGACGCGCGCGGTGCAAACTTGTTCTGCCGCTTGAACTTGCGTCAGCTGTCGCGGACGCGTCGGAGAAAATCGAAGAAGACTTCGGCGGTGCCGACGCGCTGACCGAGTCGTCGTTGATGTTTCGCGAGCCGATTCCAGCGAGCGACGTGAGCTTGGTAGCGGTGCAGCTCCTGCCAACGCAGCTCGTCTTCTTGCTTGATGTTTGCTGCGCTGGTGTGACCGTCCAGCTCGTAGCGGCAGTCGCTCAGGGGCAAGAGCTCAAGTCGTTTCAGCTTACCGCTCGATTCGGGCTCGAAGCTGGGGTTCAGCGGGAAGAGGCGACAGTCGAGCGGTCTAGCGCCATACGCGCTGCAGCGGTTGTCGCTGGCGAGCAGCTGGCAGGCGCCCTCGGCGTGAGCCAGCACGAGTAGGCGCCTGCCCGGTCCAAGTTCGACGAAGCTCTCTGGCTCGCCGGTCATGTCGACGGCGTCGGGCTCTAGCCAGTCGAACAAATCAGTCGCTGGCCTGCCGGTGGCGGCCAGCAGTCTCGCAACGTCGGCGTCCGTGACGGCCACGCGCAAACCCCGACAACAGTTGCCGCAGGCCGTGCAACGAAACCGAAGGAGATCCACCGGCTATCCCGACTCGAAGTGGATCCGGTACACCAGATGCGCCTCGCCGCGGGTTGGCTCCGGGAAACGCAGGCCATAGAAGCCTTCCGCTACGCAGTCCACGACCTGGCGGTCCGTGAGATCCGAACCGCCGTCCCTGACCGCGGTGACCTGGCCTGACCTGGCTACAACGAAGCGCAGACGCACGGCGCCGTCGAGCTTCGAGTTTCGCTGTACGCCGTCGCGGTAGCAGCGCGCGAAAAGCGGAAAGCCCAATTCAACGACGTTGTCCACCACCTCAGGGGCGAGGAAACCCGGGGAGCTCGCTTCGAGCTCGACACCCTGCTCGTTGTCCCGCACGCGGTCCCTGTCCTGCTTGGTCGTTCTCCGGGAGCTGCGCTTGGTCTTGAGCGGTTCGACCAGCTGAAACACGAACGTCCAGTGCGCCCGCACTGGCTCCGCGCGCGGCTCGAAGCGCACCTCGCTGAGTTTCTCCGCCAGGCACGCTTCAATGCGCGGTTCGGTCAAGGTTGAGCGCTCGCGCTTTAGGCGTTCAACCCGGCTCTCGCTGGAAACGCGCCAGGACAACTGCAGGGTGCCGCGAGCGCTGGGGTTCGCGAAAAAGCACCGGCGCAGCTCGGTTTCGTTGCCGCGCAGCTTGAGTACCACCTCGGCAGCGCTCAGCTCGAGCGCCGGGCTCTGCTCGCGAGTGGAGCCCTTGCCCGCTCCGGCCTCGAGGTCGTCAGGTGTCAGCGCGGCGACGCCACAGGCGCCGAGCGCGGCGCTGCAGAGCCCAGCGAATGCGTGAGCGGCGAGGCGGAGACGGGACGGCATCGTAGAAAAATTGTAGCGCGGCCGCCCACCTCAGTAGTGCGGCGGCTTCTCGTTCGGCATCTCACGGCCGGCGAACTCTCGGCCCACGACGCCTTCGGTCGCGCGGAGCCGCGCTTCAACGGCGGACACACTGCGGTTCAACTGAACGACCACGTCGTTGAGCTCGGCAATGAGCTTGTCTTGGTAGGCGACCTTCTCTTCCAGCGCGAGCAGCCGTGCGTTCTCCGTTCCGAGCATGCCGGGAGCCTACCTCTGCCGCCCAGGGACGGGGGCAGCGTTTGCGTTTCTGGCCACCAAATGGCGGAAGGTCCGCTCCCTGTGCCGCGCGGCGCGGCGAGGGGCGGACCTTCCTTCGTGTCCAACTACCTAGATTTCTTCACTCAGCTCACGGAGCCGCGCACAGATCCTGGTTGTTGCACTCCAGGCCCTGGCCGCAGCCGTCGTTCGGGCCGCCGTTACAGCACGGCTCGGCCGCGGCGCCACAGGCGATGCACATGTCCTCGTCATCGCAAATACCGCCTCGATTGCAGCCACCACCTTGGCCGGGGCAGCAGGCCTCGTTCAGATCACCGCACATCGGATCGATGCAGATATCTTGATCGTTGCAGTCGAGGCCTTGCCCGCAGCCGCCGCCGGGTCCGAAGGCGCAGCAGGCCTCATTCTCGCCGCCGCAGGCGACGCACACGTCATTCTCGCAGGAGGCGCCCAGCTCGCACGTGGCTCCGATGCCCGCGCAGCAGGCTTGATCGGTGGCGCCGCAGTCCGTGTGGCACGTGGCCGGACCAAGTTGACCACCACCCACGCACGCGCCGGCGGTGCAGGTGCGGTCCGCGCAGCAAGCGTCGCCGTCGGCACCGCAAGCCTCGCAGGCATCCGGCCCCGGCCCTGGTGGATTGACGCAAGCGAAGCCGCTCTGGCAGTTGCCCTCGCAGCACTCTTCAGTGGCAGCGCCGCAGTTCGCGCAGGCCCCTGCCGTGCAGGCACCGAGGTCGCCGCCACAATCGGCTGCGGCCGCGACGCACTCATCGTTCACGCAACAGCCTCCGCCGTTGCAGATGTCGCCCAAGCAGCAGTTCTCTCCAGTATCGCCGCAGGCCGGCTGCACCACGCCGCCGCCGCCCGCTCCGCCGTTGTTGTTCGCTCCGCCGTTGTTGTTCGCGGTACCGCCGTTGGTGGCCGTGCCGCCGCCCGCCAGGTCGCCGCCTGTGTTGTTGGCGGTGCCGCCTGTGTTGTTGGCGGTGCCGCCTGTGTTGTTGGCGGTGCCGCCTGTGTTGTTGGCGGTGCCGCCGTTGGTCG
>JANNWK010000040.1:0-3563 GCA_031408355.1 Myxococcales bacterium | reverse complement strand
ATTTGTAGGAGTCGTCGGCGGTCGAGTCCAGCATGTCGCCGTTCCGTGCCACGATGCGGCCGGATCCGGCCCGCGTTGGCCGCGCATGGCCGAGCCCTTGAGCGCCTCCCCCGACACTTCACCACAGAGTCCCAAGCGCGGTTCCCTTCACCGGGCGCCACGCGATCCGCTCAGCGTCGCTCACCTGCTCAAGGACGTTGAAGGTCGAGCCATGCGTGGGAGCGCCGTGACCCTGACAACGCAGGGCCTCCGGATGGCGCTCCAACTTGGATCAACGGCCGTGCTGGCTCGCCTCTTAACCCCCAAGGACTACGGCATCGTCGGCATGGCCACCGTCTTTACGGGTTTCGCCTCGCTCATCAATGATCTTGGGCTCAACACCGCCACGGTGCAGCGAAGCGAAATCACGCAGGAGCAAGTGAGTGCGCTCTTCTGGTTGAACACCGCATTCTCCGTCGCCTGCACGGTCGTGATGGCGGCGTCAGCGCCGCTCGTCGCCTGGCTGTACGACGAACCGGCTCTAGTACCCATCGTCGTTGTGTTGTCACTGTCACTGACCCTCGGCGGAGTCGCCGCCCAGCACGGCGCGCTGCTGAGCCGGCAGATGCGCTTCGGAAGGATCGCCGCGATCGACATTGGGTCGTTTGTGTCGGGCATTGCGGCGGCGGTGGTGGGTGCGCGCATGGGTCTTGGCGCGTGGGCGCTCGTCGCCATGTACACGGTGCAGCCGCTACTGCGTTCGCTGGGCATCCTTGCGTCCATGCGCTGGCGACCAGGGCCCCCGCGGACGGCCGAGGGCCTGCGCAGCCTACTGCACTTCGCGGGCAACTTGACGGCAACTCGCGTGCTCGGGTACCTGACCCGAAACCTAGACAACGCGTTGATCGGTTGGTACTGGGGCCCCGCCGCCTTGGGCGTGTATTCGCGGGCCTTTGCCATCTTTGTGGCGCCCCTTTCGGCACTGGTGCCAGCAGTCAGGCAGGTGGTAGAGCCCACGCTCAGTCGCGTGCAGAACGATCGCGTTCGGCACGATCAACTCTATCGGCAATTCGAGGAGCTACTTGCCTGGCTCACGATGCCACTCTCCGCACTGGCCGTGGCCGCGGCCGCGCCAATCGTGCTGCTGGCCCTTGGTCCCGGCTGGGAGGAGACCGTGCTGGTGCTGCAGGTGATGTCGATCGCAGCGCCTATTCTTCCCATGCTGGCGAGCGTCGGTTGGCTGTTCGTAACCAGTGGCCGCACGCGGCAGCTCCTCACTTGGTCGCTATTGTCCGCGGGAGTCCACGTGGCGGCCTTCCTGGCCGCGGTGCGCTTCGGCAGCGTTGCGATGGCGGCGGCGGTGGGCGTCGCACGCCTGATTGTCACGCCGATTGGGCTCCACATGGCGCGCAGCGACAGTGAGCTCACCCTTTGGCGACTATTGCGCGAGCTTTCCCCGCCGGTCTTGACCTCCGCCGCCGGCGGAGCCGCGGCGGCGCTCGCTCTCCAGGCTTTACCGGACGCCGCCGCCTGGCTCAAGGTGCTCCTGGCCGCGACCATCATCGGAGCCGCGTCCGTAGCGGTGTTGGTGCTCACCGGGCGAGCACGCAAGCTCGTCCAGCTGCTCCAGCGACCAGCCAAGCCGCCGACCACTCCGGCCGGCTAGCCCTTTCGCCGCAGCACGATCAAGGTCTCCACGCCGTGCCGCGAGAGCTCGATCAGTTCGTAGTCGATGCCGACCTCTGCTCGCGCGTCGAGCAAGAAGCGCAGGAAGCTTTCTCCATCCCAGACGTGAAAGTGACAGTGTCCGCCGACAGCGACCTGGTTCTCCACGAAATCCTGGAGCTTTTGCCCCTCCATGCCGTACCAAACTGCTCCAAATTCGCGAAAGTGGTCGCTCACGGAAACAGCAGGCCCCTCGCGGGCGTCGCGCACTAGATGCTCGAAGGTTGTCAAAGGACGCGGCGTGTCCAACCGATAGCGCGTCTTGTCAGGCACCGACACGATCGCAACGCCCCCGGGGCAGAGCACTCGCATAAACGAGCGCACGGTCCCGATGGGATCCTGGACGTGCTCCAGCACGGAGAAAGCGAGCACGAAATGCTGACTCTGGTCGGCAAACGTTTTGAGCGTCTCCGCCTCATCGATGACGTCAGGAGCGGCGAATACCAGATGCGCTAACTCCGGATCGGCTCGCTGGGTCTCAATGTCGTACTTGTCCACGTACGTGACGCGAACGCCTGGCGGCACGATCGCGGGGGCTGCGCCAGCCCCGATCTCGATACCGCTGCCTGTCACATGCCGCTCGATGGCGAGTGAGCGGCGCGCGCGCGTTTCTGCCAGTTTCAGCCCGCTCCCAAGGAGTCGGACCACGACCGGCGCGACCTTGCGCACCAAGAGCTGCCTGAGCTGATACTCGGCGTTGCCTACCCTGCGCGCCATCTGGACCCGTCCCTCACTCGCGGCCTTCCCGCTCCATCCAGTCGGAGACGCGCTTCAAGATGCCGTCCAAGTCGATCGTCGGCTTCCAGCCAGTGAGCGCGTGAAGCCGCCCAGTGTCGGGAACGCGGCGCTGCATATCCTCGAAGCCCGGCGCATAGGCTTCACTGTAGGGAAGATAGTCGATGCGAGAGGCCGAAGCGGTCGCCGCTCGAGCCCGCTCGGCGAGGGCGTTGATGCTCACCTCTTCGTTACCGCCAATATTGAACACGCGGCCTGGCGAATCCGGGTGTTCCAGGAGCTGCACGATACCCGTGACCACATCCGACACATCGCAGAAGCACCGAGACTGCGTGCCGTCTCCGTAGACCGTGATGGGCGCACCCTTTCGCGCCGCTGCCACGAACCGCGGCACCACCATCCCGTAGTGTCCGGTTTGCCGAGGCCCCACCGTGTTGAACAGGCGAAATGGAACCACCGGCAGCCCGTATTCGCGCTGGTAGGCCAGCCCCAAGAACTCATCGATCATCTTGCTGGCGGCGTAGGCCCAGCGGCTCTTGCTCGTGCTGCCTAGCAGCACATCATCTTCTTCAGCAAACGGGACCCGCGAACCTTTGCCGTACACCTCAGACGTGCTGGCAATGAGCACGCGAGAGCCGTAGCGGAGTGCTGTCTTCAGGACATGCTCCGTGCCGAGCACGTTGGTCTCAATCGTAAACACGGGTCGTTCCACGATGAGCTTCACCCCAACGGCCGCAGCAAGGTGAACGACGTACTGACTTTCCGATGCCAAGCGATCCAGCACGACCTCGTTCTGAATGTCCGCCCGAACGAACTGGAAGTCGCTTCGGCCTATTAGGTGCCGAATATTCTCGAGTCTCCCCGTAGAAAGGTTGTCGATGACGACGACCCGGTAGCCCCGCTCTAGTAGCCGCTCGGACAGGTGCGAACCGATGAAGCCTGCACCGCCCGTGATCAGCACCGTCTTTGAGTTATTGGATGTGCTCACTCGCGCCCTTTGTCTGTATCGGAAGAAGCCGAGCATCTAACAAGGGCGCGCTCCCGCAGCAACCCCAAGAAGCCCCCCGTCAATCGTCCACCGAGCCGACAGGACGGCTTCCGAGGCGTTTCACATAGCCTGCCAG
>JANNWK010000039.1:0-8062 GCA_031408355.1 Myxococcales bacterium | reverse complement strand
CATGAACACGCGCGCCGGACGAAAGCCAACGCTTAGCCGCTTGGAACTCGGCGTTTTGCCGGTCAGGTCGAGCACCGTGATGTCCTGGAAGCCCTGGCTGGGATCCGGGTTCTTCGCAGCGCTTGCGTTGCTCCAAGCGATCGCAAAACGCCCGTCGGGGCTCACGGCCCAGGCATTCGCTCCGGAATGCAGCTCGAGCGTCGCGGAGCTTTCTAGCTCGCCCATCGGGCTGGCGGTCAACAGGGTGGCGTCTTCGCTCACGGTGTTGATCACCAAGGCACGAGAACCGCCAGCTTTAGGTGCCGGTAGAGCCGTAAGATACGTAGGGCCGGCTCCCGCCTCCACGGTCTTCACGGCGTACGACTCCGCGTCGATCAGCGCGACCAGGCCCGAGACGGGATTGGCCGTCCACACCCAGCGTCCGCTCACCACCGGCACCTTGAAGGTCTGATCAAGCTCCTGTTCGGGTTCCAGGGGTACAGAGCCGACCATTCCGCCCGAGCCCGTTCCCACGCCGCTACCGCCCTGGCCAGCGGGCCCCGAATTCCCGGCGTGGGCCTCGTCGGACGCGCTGAGGCCGCTGCAACCCGCCACCGCCCCGAGCGCGGTCGCCACTGAATAGAACAGCCAGGCCCCGACTTTCACTGAATCATTCCTCGGTACAGCCAGAATGCAAGCCGCGCGCCAGCAGGCTGGGCACGCCTGCCCCGACGCCTTCGGACGGCTTTAGACGCTTGAGAAGAGCAGGTGCTTCAAGCCTTGGCGCCGTGTCAACCGCTGCCAGCGCGACATCCCTGTCGCGCCCAGTTGAGCCAGCCTTTCTGGCACAGCGACAGCCGCCTAGGGCGGAGAAACGCCCTTGGCCCCCTTCTTCGCGAAATAGGCGCGCAACACATCGCGCGCCAATTGCGGGGCTTTGATCTGCCAGCTCGGCGTGTTGACGACCAGGGCCGAGATAGCAACCTCCGGAGCGTCGGCCGGCGCGAAGCCGACGAACCAAGTGTAGAAGCGGTTCTCCTTGTAGTCCGTCAAGGTGCCCGTCTTCCCGGCAACGCTCACGCCCGGCAGGTAGGGTCGGCCCTTCTCGTCGTGGAAGCTCTTGAAGCCGGAGCCGTTGCTCACCGTCTCGCGCATCATGCGGCTGACTTGACCCGCCGTCTCGACCTTGATGGCCCGACGCAGCACGCGCGGCGCGCGTTCGTCACGCCAGGTTTCCTCGCTGCCCTTGAGCACGCCGGCAACAATCCGCGGCTCCAGCGTGACACCGCCGTTGGCGACGGTTTGAGCGATGGAGGCGCCGAGCAGCGGGGACATCGAGGTGTGCCAGAAGCCCGCCGAAGCGCGGGCAAACTCGATCGGCTCCTGGGGTATCTCGATCTTCGGGACATCGTTGGCGACCGCAAAGGGCACCTGGGCGCCGAAGCCAAAGGCCCCACCCATGGCGGCCACATCCTCGGGGGTCAGATGCTTCTGAGCGAGTCGAGCGAACACGACATTCAGGCTGCGCCCCATCGCGATCCCGACGGTGGCGCACCACTTGTCGCGACGCGGATCATCCTGCAGCTCGGCAGGAAGAATTCGGCTCTTGCCGCCGTGGTAACATTGCTCGGTCTCGGAGGTCAGGCCGGCCTTCTCGACCAAGGCCGCTCCCGTGATGACCTTGAAGATGCTGGCCGCTGGCGCTCCCGCGCGCGCGTTGACGTCGAACTTCTCGCCCTCGTTGACGTGACTGGCGTAGGCGAGCAGCTTGCCGGTCTTCACGTCCATCACCACCACCCCACTCTCGGGGATGCGGTACTTCTGCATCTGGGCGCGCGCGGCGCGCTGCAAACCCGGGTCGAGCGTCAGCTCCGCGGTGTGACCCGCCTTGAGCGGCGCCATCACGCGCTGTGGGCGCAGATCCAGCCGCAACAGGTCGAGCCCGTCAAAGGACGGAGGCTCGCTATTCCTGACGCCGCTCACCGCGTTGCTGAGCTTTCGGAGCGGCGCCTGAATCGCGATGTTGCCGCGCACCACGGGCACGAGCGCCACGATGACGCCGAGCGCGACGCCGACTCCGATCCACCTGCGCAAGGCTCGCATTGACTTCGGAGGTACTGTTTGCGCACAAGGTGGGCCAACAAACCCGCCCCGCGGCCCCGCCCCACGCCAGGGTCGCTACTTACTGAAGTGTGTGCGCCCGCTGCGGCATTCGCGCTTAGCCGCCGTCGCGCGCGTCGTCCGCGTCGGGCAGCGAAGCCTCGCTGTGCCAGCCGTGCGTGCCGTGGCGCTCCGTCGACGCACGATCGTTTTCCATCTGACGCTCCAGCTGATCACGGGAAGAGATGGCCATCTTGGTGCGACGCTCCACGTCTTGCCAGTGCGGCAAGATCTCCTCCATGGCCTGAATGTTGTGACGACGAAAGACATCGGCGCGCTCATGGGCCTCGTACACGCCCACCCCCAGTGCTTGCAGCGCTTGGCGCCCGACCACGATGGCGGATTCGAACGTTTCACGCTCCACTACCTCGACGCCCAACGAGCGCAACTGCTGCCAGTGGCCGACGTTGCGCGCGCGCGCGACAATCCTGAGATGTGGAAAGTGCTCGCGCACGTTCTCCACGAGCTTCACGCTGCTCTCTTGTTCGTCAATCGCCACGACCAGCAGCTTGGCGTGCCGGGCACCCGCGGCATGCAACAGATCGAGCCGCGTGGCGTCGCCATAGTAGATACGGAAGCCGAAGCGCTTGAGCAGCTCAATTTGATCCGGATCATGATCGAGCACCGTCGCCTTGATGCCGCTTGCAAACAGCATGCGCCCGACGATCTGCCCAAAGCGCCCAAAGCCGGCGATGAGCACGGGCGCGCCCTCGTCGACGATCTGGTCGGGTTCGGGCTGATCGCCTTGTTGGGCGCGTAGTATCAGCTTGTCGTGAATGATCACAAGGAGGGGCGTGAGCGCCATCGAGAGCGCTACTGCCAGGGTCAAGAGCGCGTCCCAGTCACCAGGCAGCAGGCGGGCCGTGCGCGCCACGCCGAACACCACAAACGCGAACTCCCCGCCTTGCGCCAAGAGCGCTGCGAAGAGCCAACGCTGCTTGGTCGTAACGCCCAATGGGCCCGCCACGAGCCGAAGCATCAGGCCCTTCAGCGCTTGGAAGCCCAGCACGAGCAAGAGCACAAACAGCGGGCGCTCAGTGAGCAGCGCGAAATCCACGCTCATCCCCACGGCGATGAAGAAAAGGCCCATGAGCAGGCCTTTGAACGGCTCGATATCGCTCTCGAGCGCATGGCGGTACTCCGACCCAGCCAGCAAGACTCCCGCCAAAAAAGCGCCCAACGCCATCGAAATGCCCACGCTGGCCATGATCTCGGCGATGCCGAGCACTAGCAGCAGCGTGAAGCCCGTGAACACCTCGCGCAGCCCCGTGTTGGCGAGGATGCGCAGAATGGGTCGAGTCAGGAAGCGCCCGATCACGAACACCGCGCCCACCGCGAACAGTACCTTCGCCGCTCCCAGGATGCCCGAGTGAGTGGGCTCCGCGCCGGGCAGCTGGACGGCCAGCAGCGGCACAAGCGCCAGCAGTGGAATGGCCGCGATGTCCTGAAACAGTAGAACGGCGAACGAGGTCTTGCCCACCGCCGTGGACACCAGGTTCTTCTCGACCATCGTCTGCATCGCCACAGCCGTAGACGAGAGCCCGAGCGCCAACCCGACCACCAGCGCGCCCTGCCAAGGCACCCCGAGCAGGAACGCCCCCAATCCGAGCGGCAACGCGCAAGCGAAGAGCTGCAGCGCTCCACCCCCGAACACGGCCCGCCGCAGCTTCCACAGGTGCTTTGGATCGAGCTCAAGGCCGATCACGAACAGCATCAAAACCACGCCAATCTCCGCAAAATGCAGGGTGGCGGCAGGGTCCTTCACCAGGCCGAGCCCAAACGGACCGATGATGCAGCCCGCAGCCAAGTAGCCGAGAACCGAACCAAGCTTGGTGCGGCTGGCCAAAGGAACGCAGATCACGGCCGCCGCCAGGTACACGATGGCGTTGGTCAAGATGCTGGGTTCGCTCATGTCGACCTCCTGGCTTCGTCGATCAAACTTTGCAGTCTGCTGCGGTAGTTCCCCGCGATCGTCGTGAGCGCAGCTTCCGAGAGCTTGTGGGAGCCGTGGACCACGAACGGGGGCTCCCAACCCATCCCGCAGAAGCGCGCCGTTTGCTCGACAGGACCCACGAAGCGCTCGAACTCGAAACCGTGCATGCCAGCCGAGCTGTAGGCCTGCGTCTCGCCGCCCGTCGTGGCTACCCACTGACAGCGCTTGCCCTTGAGCGCCTCACCGCCCTCGCCATACGCCCAGCCCCGAAGCAGCACCTTGTCGAACCAATGCTTGAGCAAGCCCGGCGGCGCGTACCAGTAGATGGGGTGCTGCCAAACCACCACCTTGGCGCGCGCAAGCGCCGCCTGCTCGGCCTGCACGTCGATATCAAATCCCGGGTAGAGTTCGTAGAGCGAGCGCAGCTCAAGCCCGTCGAGATCGCTCACCGCGGACAAGAGCGCCTGGTTGGCCCGCGAACGATCCAGATAGGGATGGGCAAAGATCAAGAGCAGCATGACGGCGCCACCTTAGGCCGGCCTGCTTGGAGAGCAACCAGAATGACTCGGGGTAGGCCGGGTTAAGGTCGCGCTGCTGCGCGACCCACACTGCAGCTCAGTTGCCGTTACCGTTGCCGCCGTTGCGCACGCACACGCTGACGCCGAACACCGTTTCCAGGCAGAGAGGCCGGTTGCGCGGGCACTCGTCGTCGGTTCGACACAATTGCCGCTGGCGAGGCTGGTCTGAGCAGCTCGCTTGGCATGAAGACGGTGCGCTCCCATCGGCGGCGAGGCCCAAGCAGCAAACGCCGCGCCCACCGCAGTCCGTCGAGCTTGTGCAGGAGAGCACCGCGCCATTGCACACGGCGTCGGCCTCGATACAGCCAAAGCCGCCAAGACTCGCGCAGCAGATCTGTGTAGCCCGATCACACAGGGCGCTGCCGCAACCAAGTGTTGGCCCAGCAGGCGACCCGGCCGTGCCAATGCCACCGGTCGCCGCGCCGGCTGTCCCGGGCGCACCGCCAGCGGAAGGTGCGCCGCCGACACCGAAACGGCCCCCGCTCGAGCCGGGACCTCCCGGACTCCCGGGCTCGCCTCCCGGACGCCCGGGCTCGCTGTCGTCGCCGCCATTCCTCGCGCCGTTCCCCGGCGAGGTACCGGCGCCGGCGGGGGACGGACCGCCGCCTGCCGGTGCGCCAAATAGGTAGTCCTCCGTGTCCGAGCGGCTACCGCAGCCGGGCAGCAAGCCTGCGGAGCCGGCGCCAGCGATCAGAACGAGCAAGAACCCTGAAGGCCGGACCGAGTGGGACAACATGCCGAGTAGCAGCCTAGTACCCATCCCGCGTGCGAACCAGGCACGGGCCGCGTATGCTGAGGGGCTCTCAGGCGACGCGGCCCTAACCGGGCGATATTCCAGCAAATGACCGTGCCCCCCAGCAGCTGCTCGATCGAGGTGGAAAGCACGCAAGTTCTCCTGGCGCTGTCGGGTCCACAATCGAACCTGCTGACGGAGGTCGCGCGCCACAGCGGGGCCGACGTGAGCCTGCGCGGCAACCAAATTCTCATCGCTGGCCAGGACGAGGACGTCCAACTGGCAGAGCGCTTTCTGCGCGACGCGGCCGAGCTGGTGGCCAAGGGCTTCGACATCGGCCCCAACGACGTCGCCAGCTCCCTGCGTGGCCTGCGCGCCGATCCCGCCCGTTCGCTCACCGATTTGCTGGACGAAACCATCATCGTCACCGCCCGCAAGCGCCCGGTCTTACCGAAGAGCCACGCCCAGCGCAACTACGTGGAAGCCATCCGCACGCACGATCTGACGTTTGGAATCGGCCCGGCCGGAACCGGCAAGACCTACCTGGCCATGGCGATGGCGGCCGCCAGCATCATGCAGAAGAAGACCAAGCGCATCGTCATGACGCGCCCTGCCGTGGAAGCCGGAGAAAAGCTCGGATTTCTGCCGGGCGATCTGGCTGAGAAGGTCAACCCGTACCTGCGACCGCTCTTCGACGCGCTTCACGACATGTTGGATTTCGAACGCGTCGAGCAGATGCGCGAGCGCGGGCAGATCGAAGTGGCGCCGCTGGCGTTCATGCGTGGGCGCACGCTCAACGACTCGTTCGTCATCTTGGACGAGGCGCAGAACGCGACCAGCGAGCAGATGCGCATGTTTCTGACGCGCCTCGGCTTCGGCTCCAAAGCGGTGGTCACCGGAGACATCACCCAAACCGATCTGCCGCAGGGGGCGCGCAGCGGACTGCGCGAAGCCCGCGAGCTCCTGTCAAACACCGAGGGCATCGCCTTCTGCGCCTTCAGCGACCAAGACGTCGTGCGCCACCCGCTCGTGCAGAAGATCGTGGTGGCCTACGAACAGCGCGACCGCGAGATCGAAGCGCGCCGCGCCGCCAAAGCCCCAGAAGGCTGAACCAGCCAGTCACCGGCCACCTGGCCGCCCCAAACACGACCAGCAAACGCCAAACCGCGCCTCTTGCGACTGGGCACGCGGTCCTGGGGAAGGCTATCTTGAGAGGTTGTCATGACGGACGATGTGACGCCTGGCCAGGTGATCGCCGACAAGTATCGCGTTGAGCGCGTGCTGGGCGAAGGCGGGATGGGCTACGTGGTGGCGGCCCACCACCTGAAGCTGGATCAGCGAGTCGCGCTGAAGTTTCTGAAGCCGGAGGCGCTGAAGCATAGCCACGTGGTGCAGCGCTTCGCGCGCGAGGCGCGGGCGGCCGCCAAGATCCGCGGGGAGCACGTGGCGCGCGTCATCGACGTGGGCGAACTGCCCAACGGAGCACCCTACATCGTGATGGAGTACCTCGATGGCGAGGACCTGGCGCACGTGCTGCAGCGGCGCGGGCCACTGCCCATCGCTGAGACGGTCGGCTACATGCTGGAGGCGTGCGAGGCGCTCGCTGAGGCCCACACCGCCGGCATCGTGCATCGAGATCTGAAGCCACCCAACCTCTTCCTGGCGCGGACGGCCGGCCGCGTCCCGACCGTGAAGCTCTTGGATTTCGGGATTTCCAAGACGGTCGACGAGGGAACGGGGACGGATCGGAATCTGACCAGCACCAGCATGATCATGGGCACGCCCCACTACATGTCACCCGAACAGCTGCGGTCCAGTCGTGACGTGGACGCGCGCTCGGACATTTGGGCACTGGGCGTCGTGCTATTCGAGTTGCTCAGCGGCCAAGTGCCCTTCGACGGCGAAAACACCACCGAAGTCATCACCGCGATTGTCGCCGACCCGCCGCGCTCGCTGGCCGAGCTGCGACCCGACGCGCCCGCGGATCTCGTCGACGTCATTCAGCGCTGCCTTACGAAATTCCGAGCCGAGCGCTACGCCAACGTGCTGGAGTTGGCGCGCGCCCTCGCGCCTTTTTCGCCGGAGCGCGCCCGCGGCTCGCTGCCGCTCATCGAGCGCATCGTGATGCCGATGCTCTCGATCGCTCCGCCGCCCGACACCGCCGTAGATCCGAGGATCGGGCTCGGCACCACCAGCTTCGACCCCGTGCTGAGCACGCCCGGCTCACCCACTGTCGCCACCGTTGATATCAGCGGCAGCGGCAGCCAAACGGGCGTCGCCGCCGCCAGAGAATCCGAGACACGCGCCACCTGGAACGCCACGTTGCACGCCGCCACGGGCCAAGCCCCCGCCCCAAAGCGCGGCCTCTTGCTCGCGGGGGTCGCAGTGGTCCTGGCGGCCGGCGGCGGCGCGTTCCTGATGCTACGCGGCGCCAACGGCACGCCCGAGCCGGAAGGACGAGCGACCCAGGCAACCAGCACACTCACTCAGCCCGCGGCTCTCCCGGCGCCGCCCGTGGCGTCCCCCATCGCCTCGACCGCCGACGCCGTTGCGTCGGCCCTGCCGCCGAGCACCACGCCCGACGTCGCGCCGAGTGCGGCGCACGCGGCCGCTCCTCCGGCGCCAGCGCTGGCGCCGAAGCTGGTCAACCAAGCGCGCAAGAAGCCCGTTGCGGTCGCT
>JANNWK010000038.1:0-4361 GCA_031408355.1 Myxococcales bacterium | reverse complement strand
GCTAGAGCCCGTGCCCACCCACGGGTTCGGTGACGAAACGCTCGCCGAAACCAGTGATCATGGCCCGGCCCCGGCCGATGGCCGCTTGAACGGCCGGCAGCGCCAGAGACGCCTTGTGGCTCGCCTGGCAGTCCCACACCTCGGTGATCCAAAGCGCGTTGGGATCGCCCGGATCCTTCGCGATGATGTAGCTCAAGCACCCGGGCATACCAGCCGTCCCCTCCAACAAGAGCGCCACCAGCGCGTCTCGTTGCTCAGGCACTGCGAGCATCTTTCCGATCAGTCCGTACATGTTGGCCTCTTTGGACTGTCTCCGTAACACGCGGACGCAATGGCGCCCACCTCAACGCTGACGGAAAGCTGCTGCTCCCGCGATTCCGTCAAGGGCTGGCAGCGACGTAACGCCGCCGCCCCCATGGCTGGGAGCCGCCTCTCGGCCTATGTTGGCGCGATGCAGCTGCAGGTTCTCTCGGATGTACACACCGAGTTTCACGCCGATGCCGGGCGTTCGTTTGTTGAGTCTTTGGATCCCACGGGCACGGACGTGCTGGTGCTCGCGGGCGACATCGCCGTGGGGGCAGGCATCCCGGCAGCGCTGGCGCTCTTTTGTCGCCATTTCGAGCAAGCGACGGTGCTCTACGTGCATGGCAATCACGAGTTTTATGGCTGCACTCGCGCTCAAGTCATCGCCGCGACGCGTCGGGCTGAGGCGGCTAATCCGCGTCTCCGCTGGCTGGATGGTTCGGGGGTCACCTTGGGGGGAAGGCGCTTCCTTGCGGCTCCCCTGTGGTTTCCGTTTAGCCAGGAGGCACAGCGCTACCGCCACGCGATGAACGACTTTGCCACCATCACCGACTTCGAGTCGTGGGTCTACGCGGAGAACACCCGCACGCTAGCCTTCTTCGACGCAGAACTCCGAGCAGGCGACATCGTGGTCACGCACTACTTGCCCAGTCAAGCGTCTGTGGCCCCGCAGTTCAAGGCGCATCCGCTCACGCCATTCTTCGTGTGTGATGTCGAAACCATGATTTTGCAGCGCAAACCCGCGTTGTGGATCCACGGTCACACACACTCCTCGCTAGACTATACGCTCGGTAGCACCCAGATCGTCTGCAACCCATTCGGCTACGCGCGTGGAGAAGAGAACCGCGCCTTCGAAGAGCGGAAGCTCGTGCAAGTGGAGGGAGAGCCGGTCAGATAGGCGTTCAGCCCCGAGAAGAGCGAACGAGCGGTCCGCCCCGGGCCAGAAAGCGCACGCCGAGCGGTGCCGTCTGGCGAACTGTCATGAAGGCCCTCGGTATCCCCGAAGCCGAATACGTCGGCAAGTTCCACCCTCAGATCGACTCCACCGCCGCGCTGGACTTCATGCTGAAGAGCTGAGGAAGGCCGCAACCGTGGCGGAGCGGTCTACTTGGCCTCGAGGCTTCGGCAATCGCCGGCGACGTTGATCTCCTGCGTCGAGGGCTCGATCCTGAGCGCAGAGAGGACGTTGCGGAGGTCGTCGAGCAGGCGGATCTCGTCGCCGTCCGTGGCGCGCTGTTCGGCAGAGGTGTTGCTGCCGAGCGTGGTGTCGGTGTCCGAGTCGTGGTCGCGCTCGATGCGCAACGGTACCGGTTTGCTGCAGCTGTTGTGAAGACGTATGCGCTCGCGCTTCGGCGTCGCTGCCGCGGGCGTGCTCGGGGCACTGCTGGCCGAGGAGTTCGTTTTGGGCGTCTCCGAAGGCTCCGTCTGCGCCGCGCTCGAGGGTTCTGCCTGGGCCGCGCTGGAGGGCTCCACGGCAGCCGGCGCGCCGGCTTGAGTCGCTCCGCACCCCAAGACCAAG
Source organism: Myxococcales bacterium (assembly GCA_031408355.1). Lineage (GTDB taxonomy): Bacteria > Myxococcota_A > Polyangia > Polyangiales > Polyangiaceae > PMG-095. The sequence continues at coordinate 2,539 of JANNWK010000038.1, read as the reverse complement.
AGACACCCGCAAGCGATTGAATACTTCCTCATGTTGGCGTCGGGTAACGTCCGGTCAGGCGCGGGGTTAAGCGGCGCTTCGCTGCAGCCGAGAAAGTGGGCAGCCTTGGTAAAAGTGACGCCTGCCCAGTAACTTTGGTACGAAGAACTACCGTGCACAACGCCAAGGCTACCAAGAGGCATCGGCTGTCTTCGCTCAGCGGTGAGGCCATGGGCGGCTTGTTGCTGCTGCTCGCCGCCGCGGTGGCATTGCTTTGGGCGAATTCGAGCGCTGCCGGGAGCTATCGTGCCCTTTGGCAGCTGCAGGTTGGGACCCAGCTGGGCGGTCTCAACCTCCAACGCTCGCTCGAATGGATCGTCAACGACGTGCTGATGGCGGTCTTCTTTTTCGCGATCGGCCTGGAGATTCGCAAGGAGCTGCACGACGGACAGCTCTCTGAATGGCGCCGGGCGTCTTTGCCGGCTTTTGCGGCCGTAGGCGGCATGCTGGTGCCTGCCCTCCTCTATCTAGCCGTCGCCGGCACTCCCGCAGTTCGCGCAGGTTGGGCGATTCCCATGGCGACGGACATCGCGTTCGCGCTCGGGGTGTTGGCGTTGTTGGGTAAGCGGGCGCCGGCATCCCTGCGGGTGTTGCTCCTGGCGCTCGCCGTCATTGACGATGTTGGGGCGATCATCGTGATAGCGCTGTTCTTTTCTTCCGGAATCACGACCGCTGGCGTCCTGCTAGCGGTGCTGGGCGTGGCGCTGATTCTGGGGCTCCGCGCGATCGGTGTCCGAGCGATTCCGGCGTACATCGTGCCAGGGGTGTTGGTGTGGCTCGGCGTCTACGTCGCTGGGGTGCATCCGACGATCGCTGGCGTTATCGTCGGTCTGCTCACGCCTGTATTGCCCGCTGCGGGCGAAGCAAGGTCGCCCGTGGACTTTCTGACGGCACGGTTACATCCCTGGGTCAGCTTCGTCATCATGCCGGTGTTTGCGCTGGCCAACGCTGGGGTTTCGCTCGCCGGCCTTTCGCTTGCGGGCGGTGGCGCGGCGCCGGCGCTGGCCGTGGCGCTGGGGTTGCTCGTCGGCAAACCGCTGGGCGTGGTTAGCTTGAGCTGGCTTGCGATTCGCTTCAAGGCCGCCGTGTTGCCCGACGGGCTGGGCGCGCGACATCTGGTGCTGCTCGGGGTGCTCGCGGGCATCGGTTTTACGATGTCGCTCTTCATGGCTCAGCTGGCTTTCGCGGACGAGGCCCTGCTGGGAGCCGCCAAGCTCGGCGTGCTGCTCGCCAGCGGTACCGCGGCGGTCCTTGGCTTGAGTTTGGGTCGAGCCCTCCTGCCTTTGCCCCGACCTAAGTAAGGCTGCGCGGCCGAGGCGCCAAGTGTAGCTCGAGTTGCGCCCCAGACGTCTTACAAGTGCGCACTTTTCCAGCCGGTTCACCGTACCGGGTACGCGGCGTCGAAGGCCGAAACCGCTGGTACTGGAGTTTCCGCCCATAGTGAAGCTTTTGGAAAAGGCGGAGCAGTGGCGGGCCATGCTCGACAACGGCGTGGTGGCGAACCGAGCGGCGCTCGCGCGAGTGGAAGGAACCAGTACGAACCGGGTGTGTCAGGTCTCCCGCCTTCTCCAGGTCCCCAGCGAGATCCGTTCGGTCTTGTCAGGCCTGCGACCGGGAACGCCAGCGCGGCTTGTGACCGAGCGGGTGCTGCGGTGAGTCGCAGATCCACGGGAGCTGGAGGAGCTTAGGCAACGCTGCTTGCCTTGGTTGCGCGAGATTTGTGAGGGTAATCGCCGCGGGCCTTGAGCTGACTCGCTCCGCCCGGCGCTTCGTCGTGGGGCGTCGGGCTCAGTCGGGCTGTTGGCCTGGCCCGAGGGCCGTGAGATCGATGCGTGCCAGGTTGTCGCCGAAGTTTATGAACAGCTCGCTGCACGTCAGTGCGACCGGTCGGGCCCATTGGTCGCCAGCCCTGTCAGCCATAGCCGTCAACCAATAGACGCACCTGCGCTGCTCGGTCCGTTACTGGCTCGCGTTTGGACGCGATACACCAAGCCCGAGCCGCGTATCCTAGATCCTCAATTGGCTCACCCGGTGCAGCCATATCGAAATCGATAAGTGCGAGCGGTTTGTCGTCACGAAACACAACGTTGTTCGGTCCCGCGTCGTTATGACAAACGACAGAAGAAGCTCCGCATACGGCCCGGCCGCGCGTCGCTTCATGAAATGAGCGGAGAAGCGCCCCGGCTGCGCTAACGTGCGTGTCAGAAAAGCGCCGCCACCTCCTCCCTGCCACACAGCCATCGATATAGCTGAAAATGTCCCGTCCTTTTACGTCGCTGCCCAGGTACGTTGGGGCACCGTCGAAGCCGCTCCGCACGAGTTGGTCTAGCAACTCCGCGACAAATGGGGAGCATGGTTGTCGCGGGCGTCGCACGGTGTCTCCGATGCGCACGACCCCAGTTGTGTTCCTTCCGCATGGCATCGGAATCTCCGGCTGTAGTCGCACGGTCGGAGCTTAGGCAAATCAACGACCGAGGAGGAAGTTGGGAGCAGGGGAAGG
>JANNWK010000037.1:0-8087 GCA_031408355.1 Myxococcales bacterium | reverse complement strand
TGCGAGATTTACGAGTGTTTCAAGAACCTCTGCAAGACGACGCCGATCGCTGACAAGGAGGCCTGCTCGGACAGGAGCGGCTCGTGCTGGGGCGGCTCGTGCTGCACCGGTTGCATCGACGCCACTGACACGTGCGTGGCCAACACGGTCAATCGCTGCGGCCTCAGTTCGTCCAATGGCCTGGTGGGTTGCAAGGACTGCAGCGACGGGGAGTTCTGCACCACCGACGCCTGCGTAAACGGCGCGTGCGCGGTTCCGGTAGCGAAGGGCAACGGCACCGCTTGCCCCGACGGCATAAAGTGCGACGGCGCGGAGACGTGCCAGGGCGGAAAATGCACGGATCAGGCAAATTTCAGCTGCGCTGACAACAATGTCTGCACCAGCCACAGCTGCAGCGAAGCCAACGGCTGCACGCAAACGGCGCTCAACAACGTGCCTTGCCTGGACGCGAATCTCTGCAACGGCTCGGAAAACTGCGTCAGCGGCACCTGCACCGACGGGCCCGATCTGGTCTGCAACGACAATAACATCTGTACTACGGACGGCGCCTGCTCCCCGTCCACCGGCTGTCCCACGCCAACCAACAATACCGTGAACTGCCCGGACGCTACGGTCTGCAACGGCCTCGAGAAATGCGCGAACGGCACCTGTGGCCCCGGAACCCCCCTGGTTTTGGATGACGGCAATCCTTGCACTGTGGATAGCTGCGATCCGGTGACCGGCGTCAAGCACGTCCCGACGCCCGGCGCAGCGTGCGATGACGGTCTGGCCTGCTCCCTGACCTCGACCTGTCAGGGCCCCACCGGTGCCGTTTGCACCAAGACCTCTAGTCCGGATTGCAGCGATCCTAACCCTTGCACGACCGACTTCTGTGACGAAACCGGGGTTCCCGGCTGCAAGCACACCAACAACACGGCCAGCTGCAGCGATAACAATATTTGCACGACGAACGACAAGTGCGCTGCAGGCGTCTGTAAAGGCGGCGTCGCGCCCGACTGCGACGACGCTAAGGCGTGCACGACGGACTCCTGCGACCCGGCGGTGGCGGGGGGGTGCGTGAACAAGCCTGTGCAAGTCAACACCGCGTGTGACGACGGCAACGGCTGCACGGACGACGACAAGTGTTCAGCCGCGGGCGTGTGCAAGGGCACTGGCCTCGACTGTAACGCGCCAGCCTGCGTCCTGAACACGTGCGATCCAGCGAAGCAGCTTTGCACCTATCCGTCCGAGCTGGACGGCACTGCGTGCACCTTCGACAAGTGTCACCAGAATAGTACCTGTCAGACGGGCAAGTGCACGGCAGGCGATCTCGTGAATTGCAACGATGCCAACCCTTGCACGACCGACTCCTGCGACGCTCAGGTGGGGTGCAAGCACGAGCCGACGCCTGCCGCCAAGTGTAACGACGGCGATCCGTGTACGGTCAACGACGTCTGCGGTGGCAACACGGGCAGTGTCTGCGGCGGCACCGACGTGAAATGCGAGGTGCTCGCTGAATGCCGCGTTGTCGGAACCTGTAGCGCGAACACTGGCGCGTGCGACGAGCCGGCCGCCGACGACGGCACGCCCTGCACGGGCGGCTCCTGCGACAAGGGCAAGTGCGTCCTGGATCCGATCGGCGCCGGTGGTGCTGGTGGCGAAACCGGCGCTGGGGGCGAGCCGGTCGTGCCAGGCGGCGCTGGCGACGGTCCGGTGGCTCAGGGCGGCGACGCCTCCGGCGGCGTAGTCAACGGCGCCGGAGGGGAGCCTGCTGGCCCCGGTAATGGTGGCAGCATCGCCAAGGGCGGTTCGTCGTCCCCAGGCGACGGCGGAGCCGGCCAAGAGCCGATCGAGGATGCCTTCGTTCGGACGCCGGGCGGCTGTTCTTGCGGCGTTCCGAGCTCGGGTCACGGGCAGGGCTTGGCGTGGCTTGCCGGTCTGGCGGTCGCGGCCGCCGCGGTGGCTCGGCGGCGCCGGAGCCCTCGGGCCGAGGGCTAGAAACTGGGCCTTGCCGCTTTCGGGGCAAGAATCCAGGCCATTGTCCCGAAAGGAACGTATCCTTGGGTATACCCAGGCCCACCGCCGCTCAGGCGTTGGGTCCGGGTGTCCTACGGCGCGTCGACCCCAAGGTCACGAGCCCCGAGACCGCGAGGCGCTTGAATGTCCCTAGAACCCGGCCAGATCATCGACGCGAAGTACCGAATCGTCAAACTGATTGGCGAGGGCGGGATGGGTGCCGTCTACTCAGGCGAGAACATCAAGATCAATCGGCGCGTGGCGATCAAGGTGCTGCACGCTGCCTACACCGGCAACGTCGAGGTGATGCAGCGCTTCGAACGGGAAGCGCAGGCCGCCGGTCGCATCGGTAACGATCACATCCTGGAAGTGCTCGACATCGGCCAACTGCCGGATGGTGACCATTTCATCATCATGGAATTTCTGGACGGCGAGCCGCTCTCAAGCCGGATCAAGGGCAAGGGTCGGCTCATGCCGCATGAAGCGGCGCCGCTCATTCGTCAGGTGCTGCAGGGGCTCGGTGCCGCCCACGCAGCCGGTCTCATCCATCGCGATCTGAAGCCCGACAACATCTTCATCTTGAAGGAGAAGGCCGGGGTCACCGACTACGTGAAGATCATCGACTTCGGCATCTCGAAGTTCAATCAGCTTTCCGGCGACGGCATGAAGATGACCCGCACGGGGGCCGTGATGGGCACCCCGTATTACATGTCGCCGGAGCAGGCGAGCGGTAGTGCCGAGGCCGACCAGCGCAGCGACATCTACTCGATGGGTGTTATCTTGTACGAGGCCATCACGGGCCAAGTGCCGTTCGACGCGGGCACCTTCAACCAGCTCATGTTCAAGATCGTGCTTTCGGAGGTGCCGCCCCCGGAGACGATCGTCCCCGATCTCGATCCCGCTTTCTCCAGCATCATCTCGCGGTCCATGACCCGCGATCTGCTGCAGCGCTTCCAGACGACCGACGAGTTTATCAAAGCCCTCGACGACTGGACGCATCACGGCGCTTCGGTGTCCGTGCCGCCGCCCAACGACGCCGCTTCCGCCGGGCTATTGCCCGCCAACAGCGTGGGTCGGCCGCCGATGGGCTCGCAGGGCAACCTGAACCGTACCGCGCCCGTCAACGCGCCCGGCACGAACGGCAATTGGGCGACTTCGCAGCCGGATAACCTGCCCGCCGGCGTGCCAGCGAAGAGCCGTGCCGGTCTGGCCGCGGCCTTGGCCGCCGTGGGGATCCTGGTGATGGGCGGTGCGGCCTTCGCAGCCTATTCCGTATTCAGCAAAGGTTCCGAGCCTGCAGCCGCGGCTTCGGCGGCGCCGCCTGGCCCCAGCGCGGTCCCAAGCCCCGTTACGCCTGCAGAGCCGAAGAGCATCGCCGACACCGCGCCCGCGCCCGCAATCGCACCCGGTCCCTCCGCCGCCGAGCCGAGCGTGTCGCCAGCGACTGCCGCGCCAGGAAAGCCCAGCGTTGCTCCACGCGCTGCCGCGCGCCCCGCGGCCGCAGCCAAGCCGGGAGCCGCCCCTCCCGCTGCCGCGACCAAGCCGCCCGCAGCGAAGCCCGGCGGCGGCACGCCCGACTTCGGTTACTAGACGCGCGTCGTAAGCCACGAGCGCGTTCACGGTGTTGGCGGCTCACCGCGAAGGGCCGCGCAAGAAACCCTAGCGTTCCGCGCACCTGCAAAGGCGCGTCAGGTGGGGGTGCGAATCGCGCTTGACGAGCCCGATCCAAAGGCAGATACATTTGTAGAACGCTGGGAAGTTATTTCCTTGTGGCGAGTTTAGTCGCTGCACGGGTGACGAGCATCTGCTTCTCACCCCACAAGGACAGGCGCCCGCAGTGCGGCGGGCACGAGGTTCGCATGCCCAACCACCAAGACGACCTCATGTCGATAATCGTCCTGGAAGCAGGGGCGGCCTGGCCTGCGTGGATCAGCGAGTATCAGCGGATTGCCCCCAACGCAGTGATCATCGCCCAGGCGCAGGCAGAGCCCGCCGACAGCTTTCGAACGCGCGTCGTGCACCGTGTGGCGGAGGCGCTGGCTGCTGGTACCGCACGCGTTCGTGTTGGCGTCATCGTGTCGTCAGCTCTTGCGGATCCCCCCAGCCTGCTCCTGCGCGAAACCGTGGCTCGCGCCATCCTGGCGGCCATGGGAACCAATGCGGAGGCGGACCTGGTGATCGCCGGCGATGGGCAAGGGGGTGACCCAACACGCCATGACCTTTTCGCCCTCGTGGGAGTCCTGTGCGAGGAGCTCGGGGGCACCAAAATCAATGTGCGGGTACGCTTCACGAGCAGCAAGAGCGGGGTCATGCGCGCCGTGGCACCCGCCGGTCCGGATGAGGCGGCAGAGCCGCGGCTGGCCAAGCGCAGAGGCGGCTGAGCCGCTCTAAGGGCCTGGCGCTGGCGTTTTGTCGTGGAAAACAGCGGGTAGGGAAGGCTCGGGGCCGTTCAGGGGTACACTTCTGGTAGCCGCGTGATGTCCAGCGAGTGGCGTCCGGCTTTTCTTATTCTAGGAGGATCCCCATGAAGCTTGCCCTTGGTCTTGCCGCGTCCGGTTTGTGTTTGGCTCTCAGCTCGTGGGCAGGTCACGCCCAGGCAGGTTTGGCCAGCTGCGGGAACATCGACGTGGAGGCGAGCGCGATGTGCCAGGTGGAGGTCGAAGGCGGCTGCACCGCACATTGCGAGCCCCCCCAGCTTGAGCTGGCGTGCGCCGGCCAGCTGCAGGTCGACTGCAGCGGCACCTGTCGGGCGAGCGCGACCGCGGAGTGCACGGGCAGCTGCGATCTGGATGGCTGCATGGCCGAATGCGACGTGGATCCTCCGAAGTTCGAGTGCTCGGCCGCGTGCGAGGCCGACCTCGAGGTCAACTGCAACGCCGAATGCTCCGGAGAAGCGAAGGGTTCGGAGGCGCACGGGAAATGCACCGCCTCTTGCAAGGCATCAATCAGCGCCGAGTGCAGCGCGAGCTGTGAGGGGACGAAGGGCTCAATCGACTGTGAAGCCAAGTGCCAAGCCAGCTGCAAAGGGTCGTGTACCGGGCAGGCTCGGGCCGAGTGTCAGGTCGATTGCCAGGCCAAGGGCTACGTCAAGTGTGAGGGTGACTTGAAGCTGCAGTGCGAAGGGCGCTGCACGGAGCCGGACGGCGCGCTGTTCTGCGACGGGCAGTACGTGGACCACGGCGGGAACTTGGACAAATGCGTCACGGCGCTTGAGGCCTACATCTCCGCCAACGTCGATGTGAGCGCCCGCGGATCCTCCAGTGGGAGTTGCTCGGGCGCCTCCTGCGAAGCCGAAGCCGAGGGTGAGGCCACGGCGAGCTGCGCTGCGGCTCCAGGGATCCCTTCAGGCTCTGGCGCCGCCTGGTTGGCGGTTGCGTTGGCGGGTGTGGCCGTCGCCCGGCGCCGCCGCGCGAGCTGAGCTGCGGGCTCTGTCGCTGACGAACCGCCCGTCGCAAGGCGGTTCGTCAACGCAGCACAGCCCCTCTCCGCTACTTGTTCGGCTGTGGGGTCATGCGCAGATACGGACGCACGACCGTGTGCCCCTTGGGAAATCGCTGCGCGATCTCGGCCGGATCTTGCAGTGCCGGCACGATGACGCAGTCGCCGCCGTCGGTCCAATCGGCCGGCGTGGCTACCTTGTGGCTGTCGGTGAGCTGAAGCGAATCGATCACCCGCAGGATTTCGCTAAAGTTGCGACCGGTGCTGGCCGGGTAGGTGATGAGGGCGCGGATCTTCTTGTTCGGGTCGATGAAGAACACCGAACGTACTGCAAGGGTGTCGTTGGCTTCGGGGTGGATCATGTCGTAGAGGGTTGCGACCTTTCGATCGGCGTCGGCCAGGATCGGAAAGTTCATGGTCGCATGCTGTGTCTCTTCGATGTCGGGGATCCAGCGCGCGTGGTCCGCTGCGCTGTCAACGCTGACCGCGATGGTCTTGACGCCGCGCTTGTCGAACTCCGCCTTGAGATTGGCCACGCGACCGAGCTCGGTCGTGCAGACGGGCGTGAAGTCCTTGGGATGCGAAAAAAGGATGCCCCAGCTCGCGCCAAGCCACTCGTGAAAGCGAAGCTTGCCGACGCTGGAATCCTGCTCGAAGTCGGGGGCGATGCTGCCGATATGAAGACCCATCTGCGTGTACTCCTGGAAAATGACCTGAATCGTCGCGTTTGGGCGACGCGCGGGAACGTAACCTAGGGCGCAGCGCCGGCTCCTGCAAGCCGCCGAACGGGCGGCTCAACTCGACGCGAGTTTGTGCTGGAAAGGCGGACCGAAATCCGGCTGAAGTGGGCCTAGTGAAGCCCGCGAATCCGCTCCGCTCGCTCGTCTTGCTGCTGCTGCTGCTCCCCAGCTGCAAGCCCGCGCCGGGGAGCGCTTGCGACCGCGGTGAGGCCCGCTGTCTCGACGCCCGGCGCGAGCTGGTTTGCGACGATGGCAAGTTCATCGAGACGCCCTGCCGGGGCCCAGGCGGTTGCTCGACGCTTCAGGAGACAACCAGCTGCGACATTTCGGGCAATCGCGCCGGAGACCCTTGCAGCAGGACGGAAGAGGGCGCAGCGGCGTGCGCGGAGCCGAACAGGATGATCGCCTGCCACGCGGGGCGCTTCGCGGACGTGCCGTGCCGTGGTCCGCGGGGGTGCGAGAGCGTCGCGGGTCAACCCCACTGCGATCAGTCGGTGGCCGAGCCTGGCGATGCGTGCAAGCTGCCGAACGCCAAATCCTGCTCACAAGACAAGCAGTCGGTGCTCAGCTGTCTCAATGGTCGGCTGGCCCCGCTCTACCTGTGTCGTGGCCAAGCTGGCTGCAGCTCTGCCGGCGGCAAGCTTTCGTGTGACCAGACGGTGGCGCGGCTCAAGGACGCTTGTGACAAGGGCCTCGACGGACACGTGGCTTGCAGCGAGGACAGGCGCGGCCTCTTGGCTTGCAGCGCCGAGAGCTTCGTAGCGTCCGAGAAATGCAAGGCCGGGACCGAGTGCGTCGTGTCCGGGCAGAGCACGCGCTGCACGAAGCCGGACTGAGCGCGCCCGCCGCGAACCTGCGGCGCGCGGCCTAGATAGAGTCGCGCTTCTTCAGAATGATCAGCACGAAGACCAGCGTGGTGAGCATCATGCCAGCCAGCACTGTCGGCGGCAGCCAAAATACTTGGTGATCGACGAAGCCCCAAGCGCCGTTGAAGTCACTGCTGGCGATCTGAGCCTCCGCGCACTTGAACTTGCCAGCGAACACGAAGTTCTCGGGGCTCGTGCTGTCCGGTTTCTTCAGATCGATCACCCAGGCCGGCGCGTTCGCGATCGCCAAGCGTTCCTGGGCGACCACACCCTGGAAACCCCAGCGAGCTGGCATCAAGTACATCGGCCACTTGAGCATCGGATTGGTCGTCATCGGCACCATCAGGCCACCGAGCACGACTTGCGGAATCAAGGCGATAGGGGTGAGCGCCATGGCGGCCTCGGCGCTGGTCACGAGCGTGCTGAGCAGCAGGCCGATGGCTACCGAGTTCATGGACGTGACGATCAAGGTCACGAGCGAGATGCCGAACGCCTGCACGCCGCCGTTGAAACCGAGCGCGAAGAACACGATGGCCAGCAAGATCGTGCACTGAATGATGCAAAACAGGCTGAGCAGCAGGAACTTCGAGAAGATGTAGTTGCCCAGGGTGAGGTTCACCATGCGTTCGCGCATGTAAATAGCGCGCTCACTCACGACCTCACGCGCGGCATTGCTCGTGCCGAACCACACCGCCGCCACCACGCAGAAGAAGATGGCGCCGGCGTGGTCTGGGGTTGCCTGCATGCCGCGCAGCATCTCCGTCATCCCTTCGCCCAGGCCGCCTGACTTCTTGGAGAGTTCCTGCAGCGCGCCTAGGCACCAGTACGGAATCGCGTCCTTCTGACCCCCAAAGACCGCCGCCAACAGCACGCCGATGATCGGCGCTTGCAGCAGCATGATGGCGGTTCCACCTACGTCGCGGATCTTGATCTTTAGGTAGCGGCCAAATAGCAGCCCGAACTGCCCGCTCGTGCGCGGCCGTGTCTTGGGCATGCCCTGGGGTGGGGCGCCCGTGCCCACTGCGCGGCGGCCAGAGAACATCTTCTG
>JANNWK010000036.1:0-9743 GCA_031408355.1 Myxococcales bacterium | reverse complement strand
ACCCCACGTGTCCCGCGAGCACCCAAAAGATGAACCGCAACAACCTCGCAGTCCACATCGTCAACAACATCGATAAAAGCAGCCTGCACGCATAGTTCTTCCAAGCTGGCGAGCTGCCGCGCGTGCTCGACTTCGTTCGGCGCGGTGGACTCGCCCGCGCTGAGCGGCAGCGCCAAGCAGCCACCAAGGGTCCCGCTTCCGGCGGACTAACTATGCCACTGCTCAGTACCAACGAAGCGGGTCTGTTCGACGCCTCGTCGCTCGGCCTGGACGTGCTCGACCTCCTCACCTTCGTCGTGGATATTCTCCGGCCGGACAAGTAGCCCGCGACGGGCCCCAGACTGACGCCCCGGGCTCGCGCCCCCCAAATTCCGCCCTGCGCGCCCCGATTCTTGACTGGAACCGTTCCCAGACCGATGCCACACTAGCCAGAGACTGTGCCCCGAACCCGGCCGGTCGAAAGGAGCCACCGCTTGTCCCACCGCACGGTTTTCGCCCTGGCGCTCACCCCACTCATCATCGGCCTACTCGGCTGTTCCGCCGGCGGCTCGTCGTCGGAAGGCCTCAGCAGCGGGCCCAGCAATGGGCCTGGCAACGGACCTGGCAACGGGCCTGGCAACGGCAACGGCGGAACCACTGGCGGCGTCGTGCTGGTGACGGGCGGCGCGGAGTCAGGTGGACCCGTGGACGAGACGGGCTGCGGCGCCGTGTTGCCTGCCATCTACCGCGACTTCAAGCCGTTCGGTGAGGCGGGCGGCCACAATGACTTTGAGATCTCGGCGCGCAAGGTGATCGAGCCGATGGGCGGGATCTACAAAGGCTGGAACGATGTCGGCTGTGGGCTCGTGGAGCCCGCGCTGGGCGCTGACGGCAAGCCCGTGTTCTACGCAGGCCCGCGGGACATCAAGCCGGGCGGACCCGCTGCCGTCAAAGCCGGCATCGGCCGACAGAAGCGCGTCGTCTCGGGCGCGGGCTGTTGGCCGTCCACGACCGGTATCTGCAATGTTGGCACCTGTGTGCCATGGGACTTCGATCCGCCCACCTACGAGATCGAAAGCGCCGCCACCTTTGGCCAGTGGTACACGACGATCCCCGGCACGAATATCGAGGTGCCGCTCGACCTGGCCCTCGCTGAAACAGCGCCGGGCTCCGGCATTTCCGTGTTCGATAGCAACCAGTTCTTCCCCTTGGACGGGCAAGGCTTCGGCAACACCCCCGGCCAGACCCACAACTACCACTTCACGACCGAGATCCACGTGCTGTTCCAGTACAAGGCCGGTCAGGTCTTCACCTTCCGCGGCGACGACGATCTCTGGATCTTCGTCAACAAGAAGCTGGCGCTGGACGTAGGCGGCCTCCACGAGGATCTCGAAGGCACCATCAACTTCGACGCCCAGGCCGCAGCCCTCGGTATCACCCCAGGCTCGACGTACCAGATGGACATCTTCCACGCGGAACGCCAAACCAGCGAGTCTAACTTCCGCATCGAAACCAACATCAAGTGCTTCGAGCGCGTGCCCGTGAAGTAGGCCCGAGTCGTTCAGTTCGGATTCGAGCGGCCGCGAAGAGTGGTCATCCCAAGCACGATGGCGTCAGGATCCACTTCCAGTTCGTCGTAAACCGTCTCGCGATCCTCGGCATCGGGCGGCGTGTACGTGGCCGCGCTCAGAGCATAGAGCCGAAACTGGTAGACGTTGCCCTTGGCGCCGGGCCCCATGTAGCCGTCGTCCGCGCCGTTGAAGCTGTCCTGGCTTGAGCCCGCGGGCACGGCCGGCATCTTCTGCCGCGCGAGGCTGGCCGGGAGCTGCCGGGTGGCGGCGGGGATGTTCCACAGGCACCAGTGCGTGTTGCCGTTCGACGTATCGTGAAGGCACATCACGTAGCTCATGGTGCCGGCAGGGCCCGCTCCCCAATTCAGTTCCGGCGACTTGTTCTCACCGCCGATGCTCATCATCACGTTGGCTGGCGGGAACAGCTCGCACAACGGCCTGCCTTCATCGGTATCGGCGCACAATTCAATGTGGTCGAAGGCAGGCGACGTGAGGACGAACGGCGCTGCCGCGCCACCGGACCCGCCCGCACCGCCAGAGCCCGCGGACCCGCCCGCGCCGCCCGAGCCGCCCGTAGCTGCGCCAGCCTGAGCTTGGCCGCCCTTGCCAGCCATGCTCGCCGCCGCGCCACCCGAGCCTCCGTTCGGGCCGGCAGCGCCGCCCGTTCCCGCCATCGCTCCGGCGCTTCCGCCCGTAGCTGCGCCGGACGCGCCCCCCGCACCGCCCGGGACAGCGTCAGTCCCGGAACACGCAATGAGCGACAGGCCGAGGCCAAGGGCGGTCAAGCTGAGGAGATGGGTCATGACGGGTAGGGCGATGTTGCCAGTCAAGGCTTCAACAGTTCCACTGGAGTTTGTACGGCCCCGATTTTCTCGCGGATTTCCCGGTGCCGACGGGTTGGCGCGGGAGCTTCCGGCAGGACTTTTCTGGCTTCGTAGTATTTCTTGCCTGGAGCCATCCCGCTCAATCGACCGGATCCGAGGCGTGCTAGGAAGTCGCCGAAATGACCGGGTTCACGCCCTCCGCAGGGGCCACGCCGTTCGAGCGCATCGCCGGAGAAGGCCCGGTCAACGCGCTGGCGGAGCGCTTCTACGACGCGATGGACGAACTTGAGCCGGAGCTGGCCGCACTCCATCCGCTCGAGGACGGCAAGGTCAGCCGCGCGTCCCGCGATCGCTTCGCCTTGTTCCTGGTCGGATGGCTGGGCGGGCCCCAGCACTATACGGAGCGCCACGGGCACCCTCGACTCCGAATGCGGCACGCTCACGTGCCGGTCAACCAGCGGATGCGCGAGGCTTGGCTCCGCTGCATGCGGGTCGCGCTCGGGCACCCAAGCGTCGACCCCGACCTCCGAAGCTACCTCGACGAGCAGTTCACGAAGTTGGCCGACTTTCTGCGCAACGAAGCCTAAGCGCCCGCCGATTTGTTGGCCCGATCCGGGGAGTGCGAGGGACAATTCGCCTAGGTCACACGCCCGGAGACGCGCTCCCCATGCAGCTCAATATTGCCCCCAGTGTTTTTAGCCTGACGCCCCCACCGCTTTGGTACGTCACCAACGGTGAGCTCACCGTGGGTCCCGTGGTGACGGGCCTTTTGATGCGCGGGGTCGAGTTCGGCAGGGTCCCCGAGTACTGCCAGGTCAGGCCATATCGAGGGGACTGGCGTGGCATCAACTCGGTCCGCGAGATCGCCGCGCTGAACAGCAAGGTGGGTGCCAAAGCCCCAAGCGCTGAGCAGCTCGCTGAATGGGCCCGCCCTGTTGAACGCATTAAGGACGAGGAAGAGCTGAGCCACACGGTGACTTGGCTTTCCTTGGTAGCTACTGGCGCCGAGAGCGCGATGTTTCACTACCGCGGTCGCAACGCACGTTCGCTGGTCACCCGGTCCGTGCTCGGTCCCATTTCTACCGAACGACTGGGCTACGCCCTGTCCGAGGACGACCTCGTGCTCGGAGCCGCGCGCCTAGGGCGACCTGTGCTAGGGCCGCCCTACGGACCCACAGAAGACGCCCTAGCGATCCGCTTCGCCGGCAGCAAGGGCGGCGTCGGAGCGGCGGCCATGATTCCTGTCTTCGTGGGCAACGCGCTCACGGCCATGCTGGAGCTCTCTCGCCCAGGCCACGCCTTCCGCCGCACCGATCTGCAGCGCGCCGAGCGTATCGTGCAGCGCGCGATGCGGCTGCGCTCGAACTGAGACCACGCGGCCCGAACTTCACTCAGGCTGAAACATCGAGTAACTCCCAATGTAGGCTCGTGAAGGCACGAGAAAGCAGCGCGCGCCCGGCCGAACGGGGTCCGTCAAAATCTCGCTCAGCCCGGCTGGAACTCGCGTATCCTCGGGCGTTCTGGGAGAGTCAAGTTCGATGATGGGTCAGGCGGCGACCAGTCAAAAGCAAGACGTCCCGCAAGCGGGCGACGTCATCGCGGAGAAGTACTGTGTCGAGCGCGTCGTCGGCACCGGCGGCATGGGCGTGGTGGTTTCCGCGCGCCACATGATGCTGGGGCACAACGTAGCGATCAAGATCCTCCGGGTGGCCGAGGAGGAGCGGCGCCAAGAGCTGACGGCGCGCTTCCTCCGAGAAGCCCAAGCGGCCGGGATGCTTCGGAGTGACCACGTCGTACGCATTCACGACGTGGGCCAACTGGCTAGCGGGCTGCCGTTCATGGTGATGGAGCTCCTGATCGGTTCGGATCTGGGGCAGCTCCTGGAGCAGAACGGGCCCATGCCCGAGGCTCAGGCCGTGGACTTCGTGCTGCAGGCGTGCGCGGGCGTGGCCGAGGCGCATGCAGTCGGCATCGTTCACCGCGATCTGAAGCCTTCGAACCTATTCGTGACCGAACGAAGCGACGGCCTACCCCTGCTCAAGGTCCTGGATTTCGGCATCTCGAAGCTGATGGGCGATCCGCGAACCGAGGAGGCCGCCCTGGTGCTCACGAGTACGCGCAGCGTGATGGGGTCGCCCTATTACATGTCGCCCGAGCAGGTGCGCGACCCGCGCCGGGTGGACGAGCGAGCCGACGTGTGGGCGCTGGGCGTCATCTTGCATGAGCTCCTGACCGGCGAGCCGCCGTTTCAGGGCGAAACTTTCCCGGGCGTGTGCGCGTCCATCGTCGTCGACCCGCCGCGTTCACTTCGCCTCACGCGCCCAGATGTGAGCGAAGGGCTCGAAGCTGTCGTCGCGACCTGCCTACAAAAGCAGGTGCGCTTCCGCTATCAGACCATCACGAAGCTGGCCCAAGCCCTCGGGCCCTACGGTTCACGCCAGCCAAGCGCTGGGAGCGATCCCCGCCGCCTGGTGTACAGCTCCGGCACGACGCTCGCCGCCCGCAAGATCCCCTCTGGCTCGCTCGAAGCTGCGCCGAGCGACGGCGACGGAGCCACCCTGGTTCAGCCACCGGCGCGAGTGGAACCGTACGTGGCGGGGTCGCCGAAAGCAGAACCTGACACCCTGCTGTCTCACGAGCGGGCCATCGTGGTGCCCCATATCGTTGAGCTTCGGCCGCCGCACGGTTCGGGAGCGCAACGCTTTCGGCGTCTCCTGGCCCTCGCCGCGGGGGCCTTGGCGCTTAGCGCGGCTCTCTTTCTGGCGTTCCGAGCCAGGGAACCCATGGCGGTACAGCCGCAGTCAACGGCCGGCCCGGCCGCGGGCTCGTTCACCCCTCACCTCGCCGTGCCCGCACAGCCCGCCGCGAGCAACACGCCCGTCGCCGGCGCAACGTCCGCCGCCGCCCGTGAGCCCACGCCGCAGGCATCGGTGAAGCCGCCCGCCCGTCAGCCGCCGCGCGTCCAGGCTAAACCTGCAGTATCCGCGCAGGTTGCGCCGAGCGATATTCGCCTGCAGCGCTGAACCGGCGGTGCACTCGATCCGTCGGAGGGCGTCCCTCGGGTGCTAGCCTAGCCGCTTTGACGGTTGCCCCGAGGTTCGCATGCGCCGCTCCCTGACACTCCTGTCTTGTCTGCTCGCGTTCAGTGCTACTCGGCCCAGCTTGGCTAGCGATCTGGCCGATGAAGCCGAGCTGAAGTTCTCGCTGGGCGCAGAGGCCTATCAACGAGCCGATTACCGGCGAGCGCTTGAGGAGTTCCTGGCCTCGAATCGACTGGTGCCGAACCGCAACGTGCTCTTCAATATCGCGCGTTGCTACGAGCAGCTGAAGCAACATCCCGAGGCTTACCGCTACTACCTGCTGGCGGTCGAAGCGGAAACGGATCCGGCAATACGCGCCCAGCTCGAGCAGGCGCTGGCGCGCATTCGTCAACGCGTTGCCGTCCTCGACATCGAGAGCGACCCGCCTGGCGCCACGCTGTACGTGGACCGGCGTGATCTCGGACCGCGGGGTAGCGCGCCTCGAGCGCTGGGGTTGGCCCCGGGCAGCTATCGCATCCTGGCCGAGCTTCCGGGGCACGACCCGACGGAGCTCTCGGTGCCGCTCACCGCCGCCGGTGAGGTACGACGGGTGAAGTTGAAACTCTCGCCCATCTTGGGTCAGCTGAGCATCGGCGAAAGCGCCAGCGGCGCACGCGTCCGCCTCGACGGGGCTACCGGACCCGTTGCCTGCGTAGCTCCGTGTCAGCTGAGCCTGGCGCCCGGCCGCCGCACCCTATACCTGGACCGCCTCGGGTACCTGCCGGCGGAGGTGAGCGTGGAGGTCCTGGCGCGGCGTCGCGTCCTGCTTTCCCCGACGCTTGCCGCGTACACAGGCTCGCTGGTGGTGGCCACAGACGAACCGGGGGCGCTGCTGGAGGTCGACGGTATCAGCCGCGGCTTCACGCCAGTGGTCCTGACCCTCCCGGTGGGTATGCATCGCGTCCGCCTTTCGCTCAGCGGCTATCGCACTGTCGAACGCGAAGTCGCGGTCCACCGGGATCGGGAGCGGCGCGTTGAGCTAGCCCTCGCCGAGACCGAAGAGGTGAGTGCCGCTTCCCGAAACATTGAAGCCGTTGACGACGCCCCGAGCTCCGTCACCATTATCCCGCTGCGCGAGCTCAAAGCCATGCGCTACGCCACCGTGGCAGAGGCGCTGAGGGGCGTGGCCGGCGTCTACGGCTGGAACGATCACAGCTACCAAACTGTCGGATTTCGCGGGCTCGGGCGACTCGGCAGCTACGGCAATCGCGTGCTGGTACTGGTGGATGGACACCCGCTCAACGACAACTGGATCGGTTCATCCTACGTGGGCTACGACGCGCGCGTCAGCCTTGAGGACCTTGAGCGCATCGAAATTGTCCGCGGCCCCGGTTCGGTGCTCTACGGTACCAACGCTTTTTCGGGCGTCATCAATCTGGTCACGCTTCGGGCCAGAAAGACGGGCAGTGAGGTCAGCCTGTCGACGGCCGACAGCAGCGTCGGACGAGCCCGTGTGCGCGCCAACGCGCGCCTGGGGCAGGATTCAGAACTGTGGACGAGCGCCAGCGTGGCCCACGGCGCGGGGCACGACTTTTACTTCCCTGAATTCGCCGAAGGACCGGGCCAAGGCAACTCGCGCGGGGCCGACGGCTTCGATGCCGGCACCCTGGAGGGAAGGCTGCTGTCGGGCTCGTTTAGCGCCAGCTGGTACTACGAAGCGCACCGCAAACGAATCCCCACCGGGGAGTATGAAACTCTGCTGGGCGACCCTCGCGCCGTGCAGACGGACACCCGTTCGTCACTAGAGCTCAAGGTCGAACCTCGCTGGGGCGGCAGCGTCGCCAGCCTGACGCGCCTTCACGCAAATCAGTACGGCTTCACCGGCGGCTACCCGCACGCTCCCGCAGATGGGGGACTTGAGACCGACACCTTCCGCGGCGCCTGGGCAGGCCTGGAGCAACGCCTCGAAGTGTCGCCCAACGAAAGCCTGAAGCTAACCCTGGGAGGGGAAGGTCAGCTTCACTTCCAGAACGAGCAGCGCGCGCGGGACGAGGCGGGGACGTATCTCGATGAGTCCCGACCGTACCAGGTGGGGGCGGCTTACGCGCTGCTCGACGTTCGGGCAGGCGACAGCTTGCGTGTCTCGGCCGGTGCGCGACTGGATGCCTACTCGACCTTCGGAGAGTCTCTCAACCCGCGGGCGGCCGTCGTGGTCAAGCCGTACGCGAGCGGCAACTCGAAACTGATGCTCGGCAGGGCATTCCGCGCGCCCAGCGCCTACGAGCTTTACTACAACGACGGAGGCTTAACCCAGGTGTCGAATCCGAGCCTCGCCCCAGAAAACGTGTACTCAGCAGAGCTTGAGCACACGCACAGGTTCTCGGCGACCGTCTCCGCGCGCGGGGCCGTCTTCGCCAATTACCTGCGAAACTTGCTACTGGCAGAGGGTGAAGGGCACGAGGCGTCGCCCCTGCAATATACCAACTCACGGGCACCGATCGGCACGCTCGGCTTCGAGCTCGGGCTGCGTCGGGACTGGCGTCGGGGCTACATGCTAGCGGCCTCCTACAGCTTTCAACACTCACGCTTCTTGGACGGCGATCGAGCGTCCGCGCTCTTCAATTTCGATGCGAGTCCCGACTTTCGAAACGTGGCCAACGCTCCTGAGCACATCGTGTCCGTCAAGGGCGCCGTGCCCCTGCTCAGCCGCTCGCTCACCCTAGCCTCCCGAATCACCGCCGAAAGCGGTCGCTACGATCGCAACGAGCGGGTGACGGACGCGCAGCAGACATCGACTTCCCCCTTCGCGCTCTGGGATCTGGTCCTCTCCGGAGCCGAGCCGCGCTCCGGTCTGACCTGGGCGGCCGGCGTGTACAACGCTTTCGACTGGCGCTACTCGCTGCCGCTGAGCAACGAGTTTCGCCAGGCCAGCCTGATTCAAGCCGGGCGAAGCTTCCTGCTATCGACCGAGCTTTCGTTCTGAGTCACGCGGTGGGACAAACAGGACCGCTGTAGCCTCGGCGGCGTCCGAGTGGGAGCTGCTTGACGACTGGCCGGGCAATGGTCTGGAGCCGCCGGCAGCAGCGTGTCAGATTCAGGGCGGTGAGCCGCCCTCTGCCGTCCAATCAGCCCCGACATCGCTATGCGCCCGCTCCGCACTGGCTCCGGCGGCTCGTCGCCGCAGCCTGCGCCGGGGCGTTCCTGTCGGCCGTCGCTGGTGGTTGCGCGACGGAGACGAACACGCTCGAGCCGCTCGACGAGGATGACGCCAACGCGAGCGCGGGCTCGAGCGGCGCCGCAACAGTTCCCGCCGGAGGCGGCGCCGCCGGCAGCAAGTCGAACGCTGGGAAATCCGGGGCTGCCTCGGTCGCTGGAAGCGCCAGTACCGCGTTTGGCGGCACGAGCTCAACCGCCGGCTCCGGCGGCAAGGCGGCAGGAGGCAACGCCGGCGCCGCAACCGGCGGCAGTGGTGGCGCGGGAACAGCTGGGCAGGCCGGTAGCAACCAGGGCGGCGGCTCTGGCGCGGCCGCGGGCGGCAAGGGCGGCAGCGGCGGCAGCGCCACCGCAGGCTGCGCCGCCGCTTGGCAGGGCGATGCCTGCGACACCTGCACGGCCCAAGTCCAGTCCGACAAGCTAGCCTGCGTCGAAATCCTCAACTGCTATGTGGCCAACGCCTGCGGCCCGACCACCTGCGGCAACAACGACGACAAGTGCGGGGCCAACAAGATTGGCAAAGGTACCGCCGGCTACCCGATCGCAAATCAGGTCTACGACTGCATCTGCAATTGATCCGGCCGGACCGCAAAACTCTTCAGAAGGACCAACCCAGGTTCAGGTTGAGCAGCGGAATGAAGTTCGCTTGCTCGGCCGTGGCGCTATTGCCTGCGGTGTCCGAGGCCTCGGCAGCCACGGCCAGGTACTGGAACCCCCCCTGCGCGACGAAGGTAAAGCCCGCATCCGTGAGCACCTTGTAGCCAAGGAAGGGACCGACAGCGACGCCCCCGGCCTCCGCGCTGATCTCCTGACCGTTGACGTTTGCCGCGCTCACCTTGATCCAGAGCAATTCAGCGCCAAGCTGCAGGCTCGAAAACTCACGTAGCGGGTAGCCGGCGAGCTGAAGGCCCAGTTCGTAGGCCGAGAATTTCTGCGTGCCGACACCACTCTGCGACGCCTCGGCCTTGATGCTGCCGACGCCGAAGATGCCTGACGCGCCAAAATGCGGCGTGACCATCGCCTCTCGCTGCAGCACAAAGTTGGGGCCTATGAGTAGTTGACGCGGTGACAACGTGATGGACAGGAAGCGACTCTGGTCCGGGGCAGCAGTTCCCTCGGGCGGTTCGTCCCGCGGC
>JANNWK010000035.1:0-4700 GCA_031408355.1 Myxococcales bacterium | reverse complement strand
AGCCGGCGAGCTGCTCGGCGAGCAACAGCCCCTTGTAGATGATGGTGCGCGCGGACAGGCTGGGCATGTAGAACGCGCCTCGCCCAGCGATATTCGACTCACGCACCGTGCGTTCAGCCCAACGCCGGATTACGAACAGCTTGCGTTCGAAACTGAGTTCATCCTCGGTGGTCGAGCCGATGAAGACCTGACGGATGATCGGCGCGTTGGCCCGAGCCATCGGGCCAAGCGCAGCTTCATTGACGGCGACGTCACGCCAACCGATCAGGCGCTGCCCCGTGCCAAAGATCTTGTCCTCGAGGATTTGCTGGCAGCGTCGGCGATCGTTGCGGTCGCGCGGCAGGAAGACCAAGCCGACGCCGTAGCGGCCCGGCTCGGGCAACTCGATATCCGCCGAGTCACAGGCCTTCTTGAAGAACTTGTGAGGCACCTGAAGCAGGATGCCGGCTCCGTCACCGGTCAGCGGATCGCAGCCGCAGGCACCGCGGTGCACGAGGTTGAGCAATATGTCGACACCCTTGCGAACGATGTCGTGCGAGGCCTCGCCCTTGATGTTCGCAACGAAGCCAACACCGCAGGCGTCGTGCTCATAACGAGGGTCGTACAGTCCTTGGCGTGGCGGAAGCGGCATTGATTCTTGGCAGGTTGGGGGCGGTTGAAAGGAGCGGCCGCGTGGTGTCGAGGCGAGCGAGCGGGGGCGAGAGTATAGTGTGAACGGGCGCCTAGGTCAGGAGCTGCGGGCGCAAGGGCGCGTCTCGCATGGATTGACGCGACGCGCAAGCCGATGGAGACCGGTACAGACGTGGCGTTGCCCAATGCATGGGGGCAGGGTGGCGCCGAAACCCGCCCGCAACGTACGGGCGTCGTCAGACCGCACGCGCGTGGCAGCTTGAAACGAAGCCGCAGTGAAGCGAGCGGCAGACCGGCTCGAGTACGGGCTCCCACTTGTCGCCTTCGCGCGCCGTCAGAAAGGCGCGCGCGAGTTCGGCCGCGCTGGGCTCCTTTGGCGTGAGCCATTGGGGCTCTTCCGGGTCCCCGAGCAGGTGCAACAAGCCGAGCTTTGGACGCTTGCCGAAGTGCGTGTGTACGGCGCTTCCGTAGAGCGCCAGCTGGGGGCCGTAGCGCTCAGGTGGAAGCGTGCCTTGGCGAGTCCGCTTGTAGTCGATGACGTGAAGGCTGCCGTCCTGGAACTCGACCAGCAGATCGAGCGTGGCCTTCAACACGAGGCGCGGCTCCGGGGAGGCGTTGGCCAGAAGTGCCGCAGCTTCGTTGTTCAGCACCACGGTGAGTTCAAGCTCGCGCTCGACCCGCACGGCTTGCTCCCGAACCTTGAGCGCGTACGGGCCGCCTAGGAAGCGCGCGAGGCCGGCGAGGGTCACAGTCCCGGCCCCGGATGCGGGATCGAGACCGCCTTCACGGAGGGCGTCGGCCAGGGTTGTGGCTTCCGGCGTCTGGCCCCAGCGCTCCAAGGGCCAGCGCTGAAGTACGTGGTGCGCTGCTGTCCCTGCTGCCCGAGCGAGGTTGGCGTCGCCGCCGGGCGGCGCTGGGCGGGTCCGTTGCGGCTCTCGCAGACCCTGCAGTTGCAGCAAGCTGAAACGCCGCGGACACCCGCAGAAATCTGCAAGCGCCGTCACCCCCAACACGACGTCGGCGCAGGCCTTGACGCTGGGCTCCCGCGGTGGGGCGCTAGCTGGCGCAAGAGCTGACAGCGCCAGTTTGGGCACCTCGAGCAACTCGCTCAACGCAAGCTCGCCGCTGCCCGCAATCTCGCTGAACGCGCCCTCGCGCTGCAGATTTAGCAGCGTCCGCGCCAGGGTTCCATTGCGTGGCTGGGCTGGTAGCGGAATGACGAGCTCGTGCTCGGCGCGCGTGAGTGCGACGTAGCTGAGCCGCTGGCGCTCGGCTTGCGCGCGGGCGCGGGCGTCCTGAGACAGTTCCCGCTGCGTGTCGGTGACAAGCGGGCCGTCTTCTCCGGCGTGCGCCACGACCAGCAGCGGGACTCCCCGCGGCCGTCGTAGAATCGCGACGGCCGCAGGATTGCTACCTTCGACGGCGTCGGCGTCTGCCAGGATCACGGTCGGGAACGCCAAGCCCTTGCTGCCATGGATCGTGAGCAGTCGGACTGCGTCATCCTCGGCCGAGAACAGCGCGGCCTCGGTTTCGTCGGTGTCGAGGGCGATCTGGCGTGTAAAGAAGCGCACAAAGGCCGCCAGATTCCCGCCGTGCGATGCCGCGATCTCCTGAAGTCGCCCGATGTTAGCCAGCCTTGTCGAGCCACGCGGGAGCAATGCGAGGACCGAGTCGAGTTCGAAGCGCTGAACGACGTCCTCGATCGCGTCGCGGGGCGATAGTCGCGGGGCGATTTGGCAGAAGCCTGCCAAGCGCCGCTGAAGCAGCGCGGCCAGGCTGACGTCTTCGGGGCGCGAGAGGGCTTGCGGTTTCCATTCGGGGGCCGGTAGCAGGCCGCGCTTCGAACAGCTCAGCTCCACCAGGGCTTGGTCGGAGAGGCCACCGAGCGGCCCACGCGCGATCACGGCCAGCGCGTGGCGGTCTCGGGGCGCCTGGCTCAGCCGGAGCGCGGCGAAGATATCGCGCGACTCAGGCGTGCCAAATAGGTCGCGTCCGGACACCACGTAGGGCACACCGAAATGATCGAGCGCGAAACCAACCAAGGGCAGGGTGGCTCGCCTTCGACACAGTACGGCCAGGCTGCGCGCGCTCTTGCCCTCGGCCAGCGCTCGGGCGCAGAAGCCAGCGACGGCTAGAGCTGTCCGAAGCGCGCCCTGAGCCCGCGCCACGAGCGGCTCGGCCTCGGGCGTGCGCCCATCTTCCAGCACGAGCAGGATTCTGCCCGGATCCGCGGCTGCCCGCGCCTCCGGGACTCGCAAGGCTTCGGCGGCGGCGTAGCGGACCTCGAAGCTTCGGTTGAGTTGAGGCACGAAGTCGCGTGCCGCGATCAGGTTGACCGCCTGGACAATCGCGCGGTCGGACCGGTAGCTGTCCACCAGGGTCGAGACCTCGGCCATGGCTTCGTGAGGCTGGTCGCCGGCCGGGGGCAAATCGAGCAGACGCGTCGCTGCGGCTCCGGCCAGGTCGGTCGCTAGCTCCGCGAAGACCGACACGTCGGCGCCCCGGAACCCGTAGATGGACTGTTTGCGATCGCCGACCACCACCAGCCCGTGCCGAGCGATATCCGCGGCGCGCGGCAAGCAGCCCGAACGCCTGCTCCTGTTTGATTCCGCGCGTTCGCGAAGCAGGAGCAGTAGCTCGCACTGCACCCGACTCGTGTCCTGGAACTCGTCGACCAGCAGTAGTTCGATGCGAGCACCTGCCGCGCGCGCGATGGTTGGGCTGTCGCGGAGCCCATCACGTGTGAGCCGCAGCAGGTCGCCGAACCCGAGGGTACCATGCGCGATGTGGCGCTGGCGCAGCCTTATCTGCACCTCGCCGATGAGCTGGGCGATGCTGCGTAGGCGTTCATCGAGCGTCGGCCCTTCGACTATCAGGCGAGCGATGCTGCGCGCACGCTCAGGGTTGGTGCCGCGACCCTGCTCGAGCAACTCGGCCAGGCCCTTCGCTCCGACGGCATTGCGACCTTTCCTTTCTGCGGCCAGATCGGTGAAGGCGCGGGCGAGCTGGGCCCCGTCAGGCACCCCAGCTTGGCCGCGTGCCAGCACGTCGAGCACAGCGCGGGCGTGGCCTGCGCGCGGTGATTTGGGGTCGCTGGCGAGCTCGCGACAGGTTTGTTCGAGCTTGGCCTGCGTCCGTCGCGCCGCACCGGCCTCGTCGCCTCTTTCGAGCGAGGTGGCGTCCAGGCCTTCGTCGTCTAGCCGCGAAAGCAGGCTCAGTAGCGAGCCGCGTAGGCGCTCGAGCCCGCCGCAAGCATCAAGCAGTTGTCGTGCGCCTTGTGCGTTGCCCCCGGCGGAGAGCGCGTCGGTCAAGACCTCGTCGATGGCTTGCTCGGTGTCTTCGAGCGCGCGTTGCTCCTCAAGGATGCTGAACGAAGGCGCAAGCCCCAGCTCCAGGCCGTGCTCGCGCAAAATGCGAGCACACAGATTGTGCAAGGTGTCGATGGTCGCGTCCGGGAGCTCGTCGAGGGCCAGCGCCGCTCGTCGCTGCAGCTCGCTGCGAGTGAGACCCTGCGCTTTCGCTAGCTCGAGCAGACTCGTTCCGAGTCGCTTTTCGTGCTCGAGCGGGTTCGCCCCGGCGACGCCGGCCAGTCGCAGTTCGAGGCGCTCGCGGATCTCGCGAGCCGAGGCGCGAGAGAAGGTGGTGGCGACGATGCGAACTGGCGAAAGCGGCCTGCCAAAAGCGTGCAGGCCCAGCGTGTGCGCCAGGTAGATACCGGTCAGGAGCTCCGTCTTGCCCGTCCCGGCAGAGGCGGCGACCACGGCATTCCTTGAAAGTCCGGGGATCAAGGCTCGTCGACCGTTTCTTCCGCGACCGGCGAAGATAGCGGCCTCCGGCAGATATCGCGTCCATCACAGCGCGCGCAGCGCGCGGGGCGTGTGGGTTCAGCCGCCACGTGACCTTGGCGGATTCGCTCGAGCAGTGAGAGCGCGTACTGTTCGCGTACGACGAGCTCCTCCGCGTCCACCGCGCCTATGAAGATAGGCGTGGCGGTGGCGACGCGCCGCGACAGTCCCAGGTACAGGCTTTGAACCTCCCGCACGCCGAGTTCCTCTGCCACCTTGCGCGCG
>JANNWK010000034.1:0-3970 GCA_031408355.1 Myxococcales bacterium | reverse complement strand
CGGGAGCGTCGTCCGGTCTAGGCCGGGAAATGGCGAAAATATTGGCGCTAAAGCACGGCGCCCACCTGTTTATCGTCGCCCGCAGGCAGGAGCGGCTGACTGAGTTGAAGGCGGAGCTTGAGGCGGGCGCGGGCGTCCAGGTCGTGACCTGTAGCGCCGACCTCTCGAACCTGGCGGAGGTGGAGCGGGTGCTCGCTGAGGCCACCCAGGGGCGCCAACTCCACGCTGCCATCTTGAACGCGGGCGTGACCCATTTCGGCACCTACAGCAGCCTGGAGTGGGACGCTTTTCGAACGATGCTCGACACCAACGTGACGGCCGTCGTGCGCATGGCGACCACGCTCTTGCCCCACTTGGAGCAGCAGACCGGCGCGCTGATGATCGTGTCGAGCATGGCGGGCATCGTTCCGGTTCCGTACCAGACGGCCTACTCGGCCACGAAGGCCTTCCTGGTCCACTTCGGCGCAGGCCTTTGGCACGAGCTTCAGGGCCGCAGCGTCTCCGTCACCACCTACGCGCCCAGCGGCATCGTGAGCGAAATGACGGCCGGCGAGAGCTTCACTCCGCTGCGGAAGTGGCTCATGCCGGTGGGCAGGGCCGCTGAGGAGGGCGTCGAGGCGCTGCTCCAGCGCAAGTATTTGCACATTCCGGGGCTTGCCAACCGCGTCGGCAGCGCCTTCGCTCGCATGCTGCCGCAGCGGCTCACGACCGGCCTCGTCGCCGCGCAGTATCGAAATGCCCTGAAGAAGCAGCACAAGGAGAGCTAGGCCGCGCGCGCCCGAATTCGGGTCAGAATGAAGCGGTGAGCGCGCGGACTCCCGAACCACGAGGACTTGGCTCTACGTTGCGCGGGCTATGCGGCCTGCTCCTTGGGCTCGTGTTGTTTTCACCTTCGGCGGCGCTTGCCAGCGATCCGCCCGCGCGCGTCTCCGTCCTGACCATGGGTCCCGGCGACCATCCCTTCGCCCGCTTTGGACACAACGCCGTGTTGCTCGAATGGCCTGCGGGGGAGGGTCGGGGGTCGCGGGCCGAGGTCTACAACTTCGGCACCTTCAAGTTCGAGGGCCTAGGCGGGGTCCGCGACTTCATGGCGGGCAGGTTCCGCTACTGGCTCAGCGTCACGACGCTGTCCGAAACGCTGCGCGTCTACGCGCAGCAGAAGCGCTCGCTTGTGGCCCAAGAGCTCGAGCTGACCCCAAATGAACGTAGCCACCTAGCCGAGGCGTTGGCCGAGAACGCGCGACCCGAGCACCGCTTCTATGACTACGACTATTTTCAGGACAACTGTTCAACCCGCGTGCGCGACGCGCTCGATGGCCTCCTGGGAGGCGAGCTCCGGCGCTCGCTGACTGGGCCGGGACGACTGAGCTTCCGGGCTCATGCGCTGCGGCTCACCGAGGGGACACTGTGGCTAAGTGGCGGGCTAGA
This sequence comes from Myxococcales bacterium, assembly GCA_031408355.1. Lineage (GTDB taxonomy): Bacteria > Myxococcota_A > Polyangia > Polyangiales > Polyangiaceae > PMG-095. Next base: position 2,542 of record JANNWK010000034.1, on the reverse strand, counting down.
TTTGGCCCTCGGTGCTCCCTCCGATCGGCCCACGACACGCTGGCAGGAACTATTTCTACCGAGCGAGCTCCATGACGCGCTGGCCGCCACGTCACGCCAAATCGCCGGTCGAGCGAGCCCGCTGGTCCGGCGCGAGCGCAGCCTGCTCCGTGCCAATCGCCCCACCCCGAGCGCGACCCCGAAAGACCGCCGCGCAGGCTTCGCCGGCGCCGGCTTGCTCGTGGGGGCATTGCTCGCAGGCCTGGGACGTTTCGGCGCGCGCTACCGCGGCGCCCGAATCGCGCTGGGCGCGCTGTGCAGTAGCGTGGGCCTCCTGCTCGGAGCGCTCGGCGCTGTCTTCGCCGGCTTCTGGCTGTTCTCCCGGCACGGCTCGGCGCACCAGAACCTGAACCTCCTGCTGTGCCCGCCCTGGGCGCTCTTGCTCGTGCCGCTCGGCTGGGGAATCGCGCAGGGTCACGCTCGCCGAACGCGACAGGCCCAGCAACTGACCTGGCTTAGCGTGGGCTCAGGCCTCGTGGCGTTGGCAGCTGCGCTGGTTCCCGGTTGGGGCCAGGACAACGCGCGCATGGTGGCGCTCCTGCTCCCCGCTTGGGGCGGGCTGCTGCTTGGCCTGCAGCGCGTGACGCCGACGCTCTCGCCGCTCAGCGGGCAGGCGCATGACCAAGATCGAGCGCCTCCGCGGGCAAGCCGCTGAAGGCCTCGTCGGCCGCCTCGAGGAAGAGCTCCACGGTGGGCAGCCGAAGCAGGCGCCGCTGAAGCCCGAGCCCCTCGGGCAGCGCGCGACACAAGTAGCCCAGCTGTTCCTTGAGCGGTCCAAGCGGTGAATGGGTCGGGTCATGCAGGCGCGTGGCAAGCCCTGCCTGCAGCCGCCGGAGGTGCCGCGCCACATCGACTCCCGCTGGCCGGAACGGTTCGCGCCCAGACAAAAGCTCGCTCAGCTGCCGAAAAATCCAAGGATTGCGCAGCGCAGGGCGCCCCAACATGACCGCGTCACAGCGCGTTTCTTCGATCATCCGCAGCGCGGACTCCGCGTACCAAGCGTCCCCGTTGCCCACGACGGGCAGGCTGAGCTCCCGCTTCAGCAGCGCCACGATGCGCCAGTCGGCCTGCCCCCGGTAGTGATCCACGCCTCGCCGCGGATGAACGGCCAGAAAATCCAGACCGTGGTCCTCGACCAGCCGCGCGTTGGAAAGCGCGTCCGAGCTCGTATCGAAGCCCGCGCGCAGCTTGGCGGAAAGCAGCCCGGGGACGGCGCCGCGCATCGCGGCCAGTAGCCGTCCAAGCAGGACGGGCTCCCGGAGCAGCGCCGCCCCAACGCCCTTGCGCGCGGCGTTGGCGGTGGGGCAACCAAGATTCAAATCCACCACGTCGGCGCCCGCCTGAGCCACGACGGATCCGGCCTCCGCCAGCAACTCTGGACTGTTCCCCATCACCTGCACACTGAGCGGAACGCCAGGGAGCTTCTCCACCTGACGCGCCAAGTGAGTCCGCGAGATTTTCTCGCCGGCGATACGCACAAACTCGGTACAGACCAAGCCCACGGGGCCGTAACTGGCGAGCACCTCGCGCACCGCGGCGTTCGTTACGCCCTCCATGGGCGCCAGCACAAACGGTGGACTAAACGGGAAGCGCGCCAGACGCCGAGCTTAGCTCGCCGGCCTCGCGCAGGGCTATGGGCAGAATGGCTGCGCGCGCAGCATGACTCAAGCCCCCTTCCACCGAACCGCCGTCTTGCCGCTCGATGACGACGCGCTCCACGAGGCCTGTGCCGCCCGCCCTCACCTGGTACGAAGACACCACGATGCCCAGCGCAAACAGCGCGCGGTGCAGCGACACGATGACCGGCGAGCGCCCGCTTCGGCCAATCCGCACGGCGGTGAGCCTTTCGCCCTCTTCCTCGAAGTGCACTTCTACTTCACGGTTTTTCACGGTTGCCCTAGACAGATGCGTACGCTGAAGTGGACTGTCAATGGCGGGCCGGTGACATTTGTGCCCCTTCAGCAGGCCCGCTCTGTTAAACCGCAGCCATGGGCGCGCAATGGAAGCAGAAGGGCCGTGAACAGGGCGCTGACGCCAAAAGCAAGCTGTTCACCAAGCTAGCCAAGGAAATCATGGTGGCCTCGCGCACCGGCGGGCCGGATCCTGCCAGCAACTCGCGGCTGCGCCTGGCGGTGGAGCAAGCCAAGCGCGCCTCCATGACCCGAGAAACCCTCGAGCGCGCCATCAAGAAAGGCGCGGGCCTCTTGGAGGGCCAAGCCCAGTACGAAACGGTCGTCTTCGAGGGCTTCGCTCCGCACCAGGTGCCCGTCATCGTCGAATGTTTGACGGACAACAAGAACCGCACGGCGCCCAACATCCGGATCCTGTTCCGCAAAGGGCAACTCGGAGCCGGTGGCTCGGTGAGTTGGGATTTCAACCGCTGCGGCGCCATCGAGGCGAGCCCCCCCGCGAGGGGCGAAGACGCCGAGGAGGCCGCCATCGAAGCCGGCGCCCAAGAGGTAGAGGCCGCCGAGGACGGGCAACACCGCTTTATCACCGAGCC
>JANNWK010000033.1:0-1946 GCA_031408355.1 Myxococcales bacterium | reverse complement strand
CCCTGACGAGCGGGTCCGGATCAAGGAGGGCAGCGCGTACCAGTTGACAGAGTGGTTCGCGCTGGCTCGCTGGGCCGCGCCAGTTGGCTAGGGCGTCGATCGCACGGAGCCGCGCGTTGAGATCGGGGGCGGAAAGATTCTGGCGAACTTGGTCTAAGTCCATGGCACCTGCTCCTGCCTAGAGTATCGCCGATTATGGCGACGGCACCGCGAACTTCGTAGCGCAAGGGTGCAAGGGTCGATCGGCGAAGTTGCTCGCACCAGCGTCGTCGAAGTGTCCGCGCCCCAACAGCGGGCGTTCACTCCACCGGATGACGGTAGGCGGCGAGTTGCGCAACGATCTGGTCAAGGTGACCCACCTCGCGGCGAGCAACGGTTGAGCGGGCTTGCAGAAGCGTCTCCACCATTCGGTCGGCGATCAATGGGAGGCCAGCGAACCGGGGCCTGGTAACTAGATCCGCTATTCCGTTGAGCATCTGAGTCGCGCGAACATCAGCAGATGCAGCCACCAGGATATCGCGCAGGATTGCCGCAATGACACTGTCGTCTCCGAGTCGAAGCAGCGCCAGACGGAAATCAAAGCGTACCGATTCCTCCGCCTCGTTTCGTAGAGCCTGGGTGAGATGTCGTCCGTCGTTGGGGGTCGCTACCAAGCTCAAACTATTCGCAGCGAAGGTGCGAACGGCACCGTCAACATCCGTCAAAGCCGCCACGAGGGCGGGCACGACCGCTTCACTGCCTACCTCGCCGAGCGCCTCGGCCGCGGATGCCCGGACGGTCGCGTCCGAATCAAGCTCAAGAAGACCTGCAAGGGTTGGAGCCAGCCCCCCAAGTCGCTGGTCAATCACCGCGTCCGATGACTCTGCTCGGACGAGTGGGTCGAGATCCCGAAGCCCCCGTCGCAGAGCGTCTTCAAGGAGCGGCTTGTGGCTTTCGTCTACTCGAAGGACGGCGAGGGCGGCAATGGCCCGCAGTCTCCTACGAATCTGAGGTGCATCAAGTTCGGCACAAAGCTGCTCAAGGTCCATCGCTGGGTCCCCTTACAGTGAACGGCTATGCCGGCATTTCCAAGCCTTTTGCGTCGCCTTGACCTTTTGTACCTGGCTAGTGTTGCCCGCTGCTTTCGCCGCTCCCATGAGCAAGTCCAGCGCTGCACACCGAGGGGCGGCTGTACCTGCGGCGACGAGCGCGTCGGCAACAAAGGCAGGGCCAGCGCCGCCGTCTGCGACAAGTACATGCGGACGAGGGGCACGCCCAGACCGGCCACGGCCACGGTCAGGCCAACCGCCACCGTGCCAAGCAAGACAACGTATTCGACCGTCACAGTCCCGCGCTGGCTCCGCCTACGCCGGCAACGAGACTTGGGCCGCAATCCTGGAAACCATGCGAGCCGGAGCACCCAGTCGGCAACGCGCCCAAAGACGAATTCGATCATCCTCTGGAGTCGGTCCCACACGCCGCGGCGTTTCCGGATTTCTGTGCGCGGGTTGCCGCTCCGATTCGCTAGCTAGGGCGCCCGGGGGGTCATGCCGCTACCGGTCCCTGTGACCGAAGCGACCTGCGCGGCCAGCCCTAGTCGGCGCAGAGCGTCACGCACCCCCAAGCAGGCCAGGCACCCTAAAGTAGCAGCGGTAGGCAGATTCGCCCTGGCCACAAACCTTCAACCCCGCCTTCTCAAGAACGACGATCCATTCCTGTTCCTTCGACCCGTAGGTGAAGTAGTGGACGAAGCCCTCGTGCCCCACGGAGGCCGCGCGCCCGAGCCACACGCCAGGAGCCGGGCTGAAGCTAAGCGCCGGATCGTCGTGCCAGAGAGTGGTCTTCTTCCGGCCGTGCTCGGCGTGACCGCGGATCGCTCGCCAATCCTTGCCAAGGGTCGCGTCGGCAGTAGGTGCCAGGCTTAGCGCAAGAAGATCTCGACGGTTCTGCAGTCCCTGGTTGGCGGG
>JANNWK010000032.1:0-1557 GCA_031408355.1 Myxococcales bacterium | reverse complement strand
GTAGCCGATGCGCTGATAGATGCTGTTCGATGTGGGGTTTGCGAGATCGGTGTAGAGGAAACAGAACTTGCGACCTTCCGCGAGCAGTTTCTGGCTCAAGGCCGCAAATTCGGTGAGCCAATCGAGGTCCGCCTCCATTGGCATACGCAGCTCGCCGGGCCCCCGCTCCACTGGGGTGACCCGATCGATCCGGTAGATGCGCTGTTCGCACGTGGAGCGCGGCGAGCAGCCACTGCGTGACAGCCAGAGCGCCTTGAACTCGTCGACCGCCGGCTTCGGCCCGACAACGACTGGTACGCTCTCGTCGAGGGTGAGCGCGTATTCCAGGAGCGCCTCGACGGCCGCGCTCGGCATCGAGGTTAGCCCAAGCGGACGGCGTGGAGTCATCCACGCGATTCCTTGAGGTTCCGAGCCCTCGTCGAGCGTCATTAGGTGGTGGGTCGGGTAGCGCGCAGGGTCGTTGAGGAGCGCGTCGATAATCCCGAGCGGCAAGCAGTTTGCCGCCTCGTCTCGCATGAGCAGCGGAACCGCAACGCTCGCGAAGGCTCCCGGATCGGCGTAGGTGGTGACGCGCATGCCGACCTAGTCTAGATCGCGGCGAAGAATCGCGCGAGCGAAGCACTAGCCGGTCTTGAGTGCCTTGTAAGGGCGAATTGCTCGCAGCTCCTTGCTGCTGTCGAGCTCGGCTCTCCGAAGGTCGAAGTTGGTCTGGAGATTCAGCCAAAACTGGGCGGAAGTTCCAGCGAAAAAGCGCTCCAACCTCAACGCGGTCTCCGGCGTCAGCGCCCGGGTCCCGTTCAGAATTCCCGTCACACGATTGGCTGGAACATGCAGCGCGCCTGCCAGCGCACTAGCTGACAAGCCGAGCTCCTCAAGCTGCTCACGTAGCACTTCACCTGGCGAAACAGGTCGCATCTTGTTTCGGGTCATGGCCGCTCCTTCAATGATAGTCCACGATGTCGACGTCGTACGCGTCACCTTCGTACCAACGAAAGCACAGACGCCACTGGTCGTTGATTCGAATGGAGTGTTGACCCTTCCGGTCGCCTTTGAGGGATTCCAGTCGATTACCTGGCAGACCTCCGAGATCATTCAACGACCCGGCCGCCTCCAAGATTGCCAACTTGCGCTCCGCCTGAACCTTGAACGCCCTGAACCTCGAAACGGGCTTGCCGTCCCAAAGAGCAGACGTCTTCTTGTCGGCAAACGAGCGGATCACAGTCGAATCGGCAGCTTAGCCAATGATACGCGTTACGTCAAGCGTAAGGCCATCAGGCCGGCGCGAGTCGCGGCGTGCAAGCTGAAAACAGATTGACGTGCTTTTCACGTGTGAAGAGAGGTTCGTCAAACCGCCGAAGTGCGCCGGGCCCCGCGACCCCGCGGCCCTGCGGCGCTAGAGTTCGCCGGTCAGCTGTAGACCCCCGCCACCTTCGACGACCGCGGGCAGGACGAACCAACGCGCACCCGTTGTCAGAGCGCGCCTGGGCTGCACGGGGATGCGGACGTCGCGCGGCAGCCCGCACAGGCTCATCAGATCGAGCAGGCCGCAAAAATCGA
>JANNWK010000031.1:0-4114 GCA_031408355.1 Myxococcales bacterium | reverse complement strand
CGTCACGCCCATGTGGAAGGAGAAATCGCACGCCGACTGTCCGGCGGCCTTCGAAAGCCACAGTTCAAAACTGTCCAGCGCGTCGTCCTTGCGCAATCTCAAGCGCCATGGAGTGCGGGTGGGGTTCCCGTTTCTCGCGTGCCTGTTGTGGCCGCAGGGCGCCTCGGCCGAGGTGACGCTCGTGGAGAAGGACGGCTGGACCTTCTATGCGAACGGCCGAGTCGGAGCCTTCCTCAGCCTCGCCGCTGGCGACGACTTTCCGGACCCCACCCCCCCGCTCGCGGCCGCGCCTGGCGCGGATCCGAGCGTTCCGGGTACACCAAATCCAGCCCATCAGCTGGGCGGCTTTCCGGGCGTGGGAGCGTTCGGCTGGGGCAGCAACTATCAGCGCGACACCGAGGGCAAGGTCTTCGCGACGCGCGTGCGAAGCGGCACCGTCAGCAACGTGCTCGGCTTCGGCCTGAAGCGCGCCGTCAGCAAGACGACGACCATCAACGGCTATATCGCGATTTGGGCTCCCATCGAGTCCATCGGTCGCGACAAATGGCGGCCGGTCGACGCGGACGTTCGTGAAGGCTACTTCCAGATCGACGGCAGCTTCGGCACCGTCACCGGCGGCCGCATTCAGCCACTCTTTGGCCGAACGTCCTACGAGGTCGATCAACTCTACGGGCACGGCTACGGTGTCGGTTACCCGTGCATCGACGAGGTCGGGCCGACTTGCGGACAGGTGGGCTTGGGCGCCATCGATCCCGGCTATGCCGCGGGCTTCTTCTACTCGACGCCGAGCCTCGGGGGTCTCAAGATCCATGCTGGCGCATTCGACCCCGTGCGTTTCCACGAGACACCGAGTCTCGAGGGCGGCGTCCCGTACGAAAGGGTGCCGCTGCTACGACCGGAGGCCGCGCTCACCTTTGACATGGCGTTCGGTCCCACCGGCAAGCTGAAGCTCGGTGTCGAGGGCGCTTTCCAACCCGTGGGCTTCATCGCCGACGAAGACTCGGACAACAACCCTGCGACGCCGGACGTGCCCGTCGAAACCAAAAAGTCGATTTGGGGTGTCTCGGCTGGCGCTCGGCTGGAGGTCGGTCCCGCCCGCATCGGCGGCGCGTTCTTCCATGGCAAGGGCACGGGTATCCACAGCACCTTCGATCCGAGCGACGTATCGGGCGGTCCTGCGCTCGAGCAGGTGGGCGGGCTCGCGGTGCTGGAGCCCACGCACGCCGACATCCGAACCTTCACCGGCTTCCACGCTCAGGTCGCCGGCGTCTTCGGTCAGGTCGAGGTCGGCGTTGGCGGCGGTATCGCAAAGGTTGGCCGCATCGCCAGCGACAACGTCAACTTCAACCTGAGTGCGCCGAAGCAGCAAATGGGTATCGGCGCCCACGTGAACTACTTCGTTACGGAGCACGTGGTGCTCGGTCTCGACTACATGCGCATGATGGCGCGCTGGTACGGGGCGCCTGCCGCCGTCATGGATGCGGCAGGGCAACCCGCCACCAACGGTCAGGTCCTTACGGCCGAAAAGCAAGACGTGAACTTCGTCAATGCGGGTATCACGTTCCGCTGGTAGAGCGCGCTACTTCACGACCGAGCACTTCTCGACTTTGACCTGTGCCGTGTTGTTCTCGTAGTTGCACTCATCGACCAGTCGGTTGCCGCCGCCCACGTCGTTGACAATCATGGTGATCATCGAGTTGGTCGGCACGTCGGTCTTCGGGATCGTGCACTCGATGTTCTGACAGCCGCCCTTCGCCACGGGGCCGGGCGTCTCGGTCTTGCAGAGCGGCATGCTGCGGTCGTCACCCAGGTAGAAGGCCGCTGGCATGTTCGAGCCGACGCCGCGCAGACCGCGGTTGCAAATGCGGCCGGTGAAGATGACCTTCTCGTCTGCGGTGAGCTGGCAAGCCGTCGCCGCGTCGAGCGCGCCCGTGATGTCGGCTAGCTCTTGGGAGGTGCTGCCCTGGCGGTTTTGCCGGTAGTTGTTGAGCAGCGGATCGGTGAAGTTCTGGCTCCACTCGGAGGTCTTGGGGATGCTGCCGTCGTCGTTGATGTTCGTGATCGAGTAGGCGTGCTGGTTCCACAGGTTGCGTGAGGAGGCCCAGCGGTCCAGCTTGTCGCGATAGACCTTCACGCCGGCGAACCAGTGGTTGGCCTCTTTGATGGTGGTGATGTTGCCGAACTCCGCGCGGCAGACGTTGCCTGCGCCAGGCGTTCCTGCTTTGGGCGTGTGGCAGGCGAGGCCGGACAGCTGATCGTTGGGGTTTTGCACGGTCGACATGAACGTGTTGCCGCACTCCGCGTCGCTGGTGCAGCGGCAGAATCCCTCCACGCAGCTCTGCGAGATGCACTCGCTGTCTTCGACGCAGCGAACGCCGGCCCACAGCGGATCGACGCAGCCCGCGCTGGCGCGCCCCGTTGGGTCGCAGTTGCGCGCTGCCTGCGGGTTGCCGCACTGCGAGTACACGTTGAACAGCGGAGCCCCACCGAAAATGAGCTTGGAGCGGTCGGAGTTGTCAGGATCCGCCACGATGGGCTGCTCCCACCAGGTCGCGGAGTTGCGAAACGTGGAGAACAGCGCCTCGCCGGTTTTCCCATTATAAACCCGGACAAAGCATTCGTCGGCGTAGACGGCCTCGGCAGCGCCATCGCCCTCGAAGTCGAAGATGGTCGAGCCGGTCATGCCGGAGGTACAGTCCTGGGTCGGGGACTCCCAGAGAATCGAACGCGCGGGGTCGGCGCAGTTGCTGCCGGGGTCCTGGCAACCGAGGTCGAACACGCGGTAGGCAAAGGCTCCGGCGGAGGCCAGCTCGGGCATGCCGTCGCCGTCGAAGTCCCCGATGGTCGGAGGTCCGCCGCGCTCACCGCGCGCGATGCCGCCTGGACACACGGGGCCTTCGGGAAAGTCGATGCTGAGCAGCGAATCGCCCTCGAGCGTCACCACCCGGACAATCCCGGTGGACTCGAGCCCACCCACCGGACCCACGCCCACGACCTCGGCGCGCCCGTCCTTGACCTTCGTGTCGAACTTGCCGGGCCCCGTGCGCGTCCCAAAGTCCGCGAGGCCGTAGAACGCTGGCGCGGCGCTGGCCGCGGAGATCCCGAGCCCGGGGTACGCCTCGACCCAAGCGCTCCCGCTCCAACGGAACACCTTGTTGGCCACCAAATCCACCTTGCCGTCGCCGTCGACGTCGCCGAGCACCGGATCCGAGCCAAGAATGACGGCGGGGTTCTGGGTCGCGATGGCAGCTCCGGTCTGTCCGTTGAAGACCTCGCCGCCTCGTCCGATGACCTCGGGCAGTCCGTCGTCGTTGAGATCGTGGATGGAGAGGCCATCCCAGGCCTGACCGCCGCTGCCGCCCGCGGCGGGCGCGGTCCACAGCACGTCGTACTTGGCGCCATCGAAGCTGAAGGCGATGACGCCGCCGTTGGTGCCCTGCGCCCCGTTTATGCGCGTGACAATCTCCATCGAGCCGTCGCCATTCAGATCGGCGATAGCGGGCGTGGCTGCGTCGCGCACGGGCGGTCCTGTCGTGATGACCTCGATCTGCTGGCAGGTCTGGCCATTGAGGATGCGGATGCGTCCGCCGTTGCTCGCGTCGAGCGTGCCGTCGGAGGTGACGATGATGATCTCGCCGGCCGTGCCCGACTCGGTCGGCAGGTTGGCCACCAGCGGCGTGGTGAGCACGTGCAGGTGCGCGGGGTAGGGATCTCCGGCGTCAGGCTGGGTCCACTCGCATTGCAGGTCGGGCGCAAATAGCCCCACCGCCGCGTCGTTCCTGCACAGCTCGTTGACGGGGCGGGTTCCGTTCGACACGCAGGTGGGCTCACTGACGCCGTCGATCTGGCAGCCGTCGACCGGCAGGCAACAGTAGGTGTCGTTCACGCATTCGTCGCCGTCGGCGCTGCATGGGCCGCCGTTGGGCGAGCAGAGCCCTCCGGCTTCGCCGAGCACGCACAGCTCGCCCGTGGCGCACTCCTTGGTGGAGCTACACGAGCTGAGCTCGGGGTTGCCGTTGTTGGGATCTTTGACGGTGAGGCCGCCCCCGCCGCCCGTTCCGAGGTTGAAGCTGCCCCCGGTCGAGCTTCGGCTGCCCGAGCCGTTGCGCGAGCC